>JALTLF010000209.1 GCA_027005735.1 Chromatiales bacterium
GCCGGCTCGAAGTCCAGTTCCCCGCGCAGCGCCTGCCAGAAGGCCTGGTCCTCCTTGGGCACGCCGAAGTCGTGCGCGCAAATGACGAGGTCCAGGTGCGCGTCGAGTCCGGTACGCTCCATTTTCAGGGTCAGCGCCTTGTGGTGGGCATTGGTCACCAGCACCGACTGGCGACCACTCTCGCGCACCGCGGCGAGGAAGGCCGGCACCGTGGGATGCACCGCGATCAGGTGGTCCACCTCGCGCTTTAGCTCGGCAATGTCGAGGCCCAGGGTCTCCGACCAGTAGTCCACGCAATACCAGTCGATGGTGCCCTCAACCGAGCGAAATATGGGAAACAGCTTCTGCTTCGCCTCGTCCAGCTCCAGCTCGTACTTCTCGGCATAGCGCAGGGGCACGTGCTGGCGCCAGAAATAATTGTCGAAGTGCAGGTCGAGCAGGGTGCCGTCCATGTCCAGCAGCACGTGGTCGATGGCCTGCCAGTCGGGTTTCGCGGGTATGTTCAAGCTGATCCGCCGTGTCGGGTATATGCGAGAGGCGCGATTATACGCCACTTCCCCGGTCGCGGGTGCCAGCGGCGAGGGATTGGGGTAAGCTAAGGGCAGGTGTTCCCGCAGGTCGAACCATGCCGCGCAAGCCGCTCAACAGCCCCGCCCGAAAGTCGTTCAAGTGGCTGATCCTGCTACTATTTGTCCCGTTGGCGGCGCCGGCCGAGGAAATCAGCCCCGAGGAACTGGAGCGCTGGTTTGAGAGCGACGAGTTTGCCCCCCCACGGGCCCTGCCGGGCTCCGGAGAACTGAGCTTCATCGAACCGCGCCCGCAGGCGGGCCTGCACCATCACAGCAACATCCTCACCATCGTCCCCGCCAGCCTGCGCGACGGCTGGGTGCGCATGGAACAATGCCATGCCAACATGGATGCCGTGGGACGGGTGGAGATCGTCTTTCGCGCAGGGCGGGTGCGCGAGCTCGAGGTCACCCGCAGCGAGAAGATCGGCCGCGCCTGGGTGGAGGGCCCCAGCGTGCAGCTGGAAGACGTTGCCGAGGGCGCGCGCGTGTGCGTGCGCGCCTGGACCCGCGCCCTGCGCATCAACGACGACGGCTCGTTCACGCTCTACAACGGCCCCTACATGCGGCGCTTTCTCGACGGCTACTTCCCGATGCACGTCTCGGCGGAGATCTCCTTTGCCGGTACGGGCCTGAAATTCGTCGCCATCACGCCCCCGCCGCAGCCCGGCTTCGAGGTCGTGCGCAAGGACGAGGCCCTGAGTTACGACGCCTGGTTTGAGGGGCGGCTGGTCACCGAGATCCACTTCTCCCCCGATATACTTTGAATCACGACATGAAGGCAACGGAACACACGCGCGACCAGCTCATCGATCTCCTCGATCGCTGCCTGATCCTTGCCTGGGAAGCGGGCGAGCGCATCATGAGCGTATATGAACGCGGTTTTCACGTGGACACCAAGAGCGACGACTCGCCGGTGACCGAGGCCGACATGGGCGCCCACGAAGTGGTCGTCGACGGCCTGCAGTCCCTGCCGCGCGCCTGGCCCGTGTTGTCCGAAGAATCGGTGGACATCCCCTTTACGGCGCGCAGCCAGTGGGACACCTACTGGCTGGTGGACCCCCTCGATGGCACGCGCGAGTTCATCAAGCGCAACGGCGAGTTCACCGTCAACATCGCCCTGATCCACGGAAATGAATCAATCCTCGGCGTCATCTACGCGCCGGTGCTGGACCGCTACTACTATGCCGCGAAGGGTGTCGGCGCCTGGACCCTGGATGGCGAGGGCCGGCCGCAGCGCATTCACACCCGCAAGGCCGATCCCGACCATCTGGTCATCGCCGGCAGCCGCTCGCACGCCACCGCCCGCTTCAGGCAGTTCCTCGACAGGGTCGGCAGCTACGAACTCCTCAGCGTCGGCAGCTCCCTCAAGTCCTGTCGCGTGGCCGAGGGCAGCGCCGATGTTTATGCCCGCCTCGGCCCGACCTCGGAATGGGACACAGCCGCGGCGCAGTGCATCGTCGAGGAGGCCGGCGGGCGTTTCACCGACATTCACGGCCGACGCCTGAGCTATAATACGAAGGAATCCGTGCTCAACCCGGAATTTCTCGTTAGCGGTGACCCCGAATTCGACTGGCTGCGTTTCGTCCCCCCGGAGGATGGCTGAAAAGGGATCGTCGACAAGGAGGCCTCGCGGCACTCCTTGCGCGACGGGCACGGGCCATGTCAGGCTCGGGGCAATAAATACATAAACAGACAGGAGACGGGAATGACATTTTCAAAAGGCACGTTGTTACTGATCCCCCTGCTTTTATTCACCAGTCCGGCCTTTTCTCACTGGAAGGTCATGCGGGACGTCGATCCCGATACTAACACCGAGATCGTGTATGCCGCCGTCAAGGATCCCACCCAGAAGAAGGCCATGTTCGTGTTGGCAACCAACGACGGTGATCGTATCCTGGGCAGTTTCAGGGTGCTGGGCCTGCAGGAACCTATCAAGCCGGGGATGAAATCCATCGGTATCCGTGTCGATCACAACGACGCCTATGAACTGAAGATCACCAGGTACACGCCGGAGTATGTGTTCTTCAAGGTCCCCCATAGCCTGGTCAACGAACTGGCCGCTGGCAGGCACGTACACGTCTCCTACCGTGGCACGACGGGTAGCGTGATTCCCATCAAGTTCAGCCTGGAACATTCGCGTCGCGTCATCAGCGAGGCCCTGCCCGGCTTCCAGCTGGAATCGGTGCACCGGCCGGACCACGACCACGAGCCGCCCGCGAAAACGCGATCCGGTGGATATACCAGCGGTACATCGTCACCCCGCTAGGTCTCCAGGCTCCGCCGCAAAGAAGACCTAAAAGACCAGTAAAAAAGCCGCCCCGGAAGCCCGGGGCGGCTTTTTT
>JALTLF010000210.1 GCA_027005735.1 Chromatiales bacterium
CCTCATCCAAACTCCTGCAAGGAACGAAAAGGCCAGGGTATTGCGCGTGGATCCTTCACCGTGCCCCGGCGTTTCAGCACGCGATCCTCCTTGCGCGGTTCCTGTCACACCTCCTGCGCCACCTGCAGCGCCCCGAGCAGGCCGGGGCTGTCATGTGTGATGACATGCAGGGGGATCTCGCGCAGCAGGTGTTCCATGGGCGCCTTGTGCAGGAAGTGGGCGAGGAAATCCGGCTGGCGCAGGCGCGCCAGGATCTGCGGCGCGATGCCGCCGCCAAGATAGAGACCGCCGCGCGGCAGGCAGGCGAGCGCCAGGTTGGCGGCCGCCGAGGCATACAGGCCGACGAACAGGTCCAGCGCCGCCACCGCCACGGGATCACTGTCGTGCATGGCCGCGGCGGTGATGGCCGCGGGCTCGTGGCGGGGTGGCGCCTGCATGCACTGTTCATTGGCACAGAAGCGATAGAGATCCAGCAGGCCCGGACCGGACAGGCAGTGTTCCCAGGTGGCGCGACCGTACTGGCCATGCAGCCATTCCCACAACTGCACCTCATGGAGATTCGCCGGCGCAAGGTCGCGGTGACCCGCCTCGCCGGGGATCACCTGCACGCGCCGGCGGCGATGCGCTGCACGCGTCACGACGATGGCCTGTCCCAGCCCGGTACCGGCGGCCAGCACCGCTCGCACGCCCTCGCCACGGGGCCGACCCGCCTGCAGGGTCGCCACGTCCCGCTTGCCAAGCGCCGCCAGACCGTAACCGATGGCCTCCACGTCATTGATGAGGTGCAGCCTATCGAGTTCAAAGCGTTCCGCGAGGAGGCGACTGTCGAGGTGCCAGTCGAGGTTGGTGAGCCGCACATGCTGGCGGCCGTCGTCCTCGGTGATCACCGGACCCGCCACAGCGAGGCAGGCGCCATCGAGATCCGGTGCATCGAGGAGAAACTCCATGAGAATGGGATCGAGGGCATCGTACTCGCTGCTGGGGTAGATGGCGCGGTGGAGATAGTGGGGGGCGGCCCGCCCCTCCACGCGCGCCAGCAGCAGGCGGGTATGGGTGCCGCCGATGTCACCGGCCAGATAGTGCAGGGCTGTGTCCATGGGATGATGCCGTATGCTTGCGCCAGGTGTCATGACTTGTGGGAGGAAGAAAGCCCGCGCGGGCCGACCTCGCATGGCAGGAGCAACGACGCAGGCTCGCCCGCCATATTGGTGAAGCATACACCAGGGGAAGGCAATGTCATCGTCATTGGCGGGATCGAAGACCCGCCCACGACACCGGCGCGTACCTGCAGCAGTGATCCCGTCTCGCGAGCGGATGCAATCAAAGGCACAACTTGTTGATTATGTGGATTAAAACGATGCGTGAACGCATGCGCCGCGCCGATCGCCACCCCGCCCGGCGTAATCTTCGCCGCAACACTAAACCGCGTGGCGATGTGTCCGATACCCTCACCTCTAGCAGGCCGATCCCGTACGGAAAATAACCCGTGGGTACAGGCCAGTCGTTACACAGTGACATACTGACAGCGAGTCGGGCTCGTGGGGCCGGCCGTCTTTTTGAGCTTGCTCGCTTCACTTAATAGTATAAAGACCAATGCGTGGAATGACTAAATTCGCTTTTTGACGACTTGTCGAAACAATTACAGGGCATCCCACTCGGTAAACATTGATCCGCCAAAGAGGAGTAAACAACAATGAAAATATTGAACGCCCTGGCTGCTTTCGTGCTTGGCCTGTCGATTTCAGCCCCGGCTTTTGCCAATGAGTACACCGGCCAGGTAAAGGCACAGCTCGCAGCTGTGCAGCTGCTGTTGCAGCAAAACGGGTGGCGAGAGACCCATAACACCATCTACGACAAGCTGAAACACGGCGGTACCGATACCTATGTGTTTACCCTGAAAAAGGGCATCACGTACAAGATCATTTCCGTATGTGACGAGGACTGCGCCGATCTCGACCTTGTCCTCTACGACGAGAATGGCAACGAAATCAGCCGTGACACCAGTAATGACAGTGCCCCCATCGTCGATGCCAACCCGGCATGGACCGGGCAGTTCCGTCTCAAGGTAAAGATGTATTCCTGCAGGAAAGACCCCTGCTATTACGGCATCACCGTGCTCGGGCAATGATCGCCTGCCAGACAAGGGCCCCTGAAAAGGGGCCCCTTGTCTTCTACCACCTCATAACCGGCGAAACCTGTCTCATTTCTCCGCCGCGGGCGCGAGATCGGCGGCCACCGCCACATCCATGTACCAGATCAGCGTCGGGCGCGGCTTCAGCCATGACACCGGGTACTTCTCCAGCGGCCCATCCGCACCCATGATCTCGCTCACCACCCCGCGCTTGCCCGCGCCGGCGACCAGCACCCTCACCCGCGCGGCGGCATCGAGCACCGGCAGGGTCAGGCTGATGCGCCAGGCGGAGAGCTTGTCCACATGGACCGCCGCGACGGGGACTGATCGTTCTTCGAGGATCGCCGTGCCGGGAAACAGCGAAGCGGTATGGCCATCCTCGCCCATGCCGAGCAGGACGAGGTCGAAACGCGGCCAGCCCTCCGCCGTGCTCGGCAGGATGGCCAGCTCGGCGGCATAGCGTCGCGCCGCCTCGCGGACATCGGCGGCGTCCCCCTGCATGCGATGGATCTGCTCCGCGGGCACGGGCACGTGCGCAAGCAGGGCCTCCCGCGCCATGCGGAAATTGCTCTGCGCGTCCTCCGGCCCCACGCAGCGCTCATCGCCGAAGAAGACCTGCACGCGCGACCAGTCCACCTGCTCGCGATACGGGGGCGCAGCGAGCAATGCATAGAGCGCGCGAGGTGTGGAGCCCCCCGCCAGCGCAACGAAGAAAACGCCGTGCTCGCGGATGGCCGACCGTGCGGCCGCGACAAAGTCCCGCGCCGCGGCCTC
>JALTLF010000211.1 GCA_027005735.1 Chromatiales bacterium
GCCCCGCCCCCCGACGAAGATCCCCGCGCCGAGCGGGAGAAGGGCCGCTACGAGAACCCCATTCCCAGCCGCGAGTACATCATGCAGCATCTCGCCGCCCAGGGGCATCCCATGAACCGGGAGGAACTGGCCGAGCTGCTGGGGCTCCACGATCCCCGCGACCAGGAGGCCCTGCGCCGGCGCCTGCGCGCCATGGAACGCGACGGCCAGGTGATCCGCAACCGCCGCGGCGGCTACGGCCTTGCCAGCGCCATGGACCTGGTGCGCGGGCATGTCATCGCCAATCCCCAGGGTTTCGGTTTCCTCGTCCCCGACAAGGGCGGCGACGACGTCTATCTCTCGCCGCGCGAAATGCGTCTCGTCTTCCACGGCGACCGCGTGGTCGCCCGCGTCACCGGCGAAGACCGGCGCGGCCGCAAGGAAGGCGCCATCGTCGAGGTCCTCGAACACAATACCCATCAACTGGTGGGCCGCTACTTCTTCGAGTCGGGCGTCGGCTTCGTGGTCCCCGACAACAAGCGTATCAACCACGAGATCCTCATCCCCCCCGAGCAGACCGGCGGCGCCCGGGCCGGGCAGATCGTCACCGTCGCCATCACCGAACAGCCCACGCGCTATCGTCAGCCCATCGGGCGAATCGTCGAAGTGCTCGGCGAGCACCTTGCCCCGGGCATGGAGATCGACATCGCCATCCGCAGCTACGGCCTGCCGCAGGACTGGCCGGTGGAAGTGGAGAACGAGATCGCCGGTTTCACCGACAGCGTGCCCGAAGCGGCGAAGCGGGGCCGCGAGGATATCCGCCACCTGCCGCTGGTGACCATCGACGGCGAGGATGCGCGCGATTTCGACGATGCCGTGTACTGCGAGAAAAAGGGTCGTGGCTGGCGCCTGCTGGTGGCCATCGCCGACGTCTCGGCCTACGTGGCGCCGGATACGGCGCTGGATACGGAAGCGCGCGAGCGCGGCAACTCGGTGTACTTCCCCGAACGCGTCATCCCCATGCTGCCGGAGATCCTCTCCAACGGCCTGTGTTCCATCAACCCGCAGGTGGACCGCCTGTGCATGGTGTGCGAGATGGACATCACTTCGGCGGGCAAGCTCAAGGGCTACCGCTTTTTCGAGGGCGTCATGCGCTCCCATGCGCGTCTGACTTATAACAAGGTCGCCGCCATGCTGGTTGACGGCGATGCCGCCCTGCGCCGGGAGTATGCCGCCGTACTGCCGCACCTGGAGAACCTGCATGGCCTCTACAAGGTCCTGCACGCGGCGCGCGCCAGGCGCGGCGCCATCGAATTCGAGAGCAACGAGACACGCATCATCTTCGGCGAGAATCGCAAGATCGAATCCGTGGTGCCGGTGGCGCGCAACGACGCCCACCGCCTCATCGAGGAATGCATGCTCATGGCCAACGTCGCCGCAGCGAGCTTTCTGAAAAAGCACAGGATCCCGGCCCTGTACCGCAACCACGAAGGCCCCAACGAGGAGAAGCTCGACAATCTGCGCGAGTTCCTCGGCGAACTGGGTCTGCAGCTCGGCGGTGGTGACCAGCCGCAGCCGAAGCATTTCGCCCAGCTGCTGGCCGGCATCGCCGAGCGGCCCGACGCCCACCTGATCCAGACGGTGATGCTGCGCAGCATGTCGCAGGCGGTGTACTCCCCCGACAACATCGGCCATTTCGGTCTTGCCTTCGACGCCTACGCCCATTTCACCTCGCCCATTCGCCGCTACCCCGACCTGCTGGTGCATCGTGCCATC
Organism: Chromatiales bacterium; assembly: GCA_027005735.1. Taxonomy (GTDB): domain Bacteria; phylum Pseudomonadota; class Gammaproteobacteria; order CAMYNG01; family CAMYNG01; genus HyVt-448. Next base: position 1,756 of record JALTLF010000211.1, read on the forward strand.
CGCCACGTCCTGCGCGGCGGCAAGGTGAAGGACTACCTCTACAGCCACGAGGACATGGTGCTGCTGGGCGACCACTGCTGCATGACCGAGCGCCGCGCCGACGAGGCCACCTGGGACGTGGTCAACTGGCTCAAGTGCGAGTACATGCTCGACAAGGTGGAGGAGGAGTTCGAGGGTACCATCAGCGGCGTCACCAGCTTCGGCATCTTCGTCGAACTGGACGACATCTATGTGGAAGGCCTGGTGCACGTCACCGCCCTGAAGAACGACTACTACCACTTCGACGCCGCGCACCACCGCCTCACCGGCGAGCGCACCCGCAGGACCTACCGCCTCGGCGACCGCGTACGCGTGCGGGTGGCGCGCGTGGACCTCGACGAACGCAAGATCGACTTCGAGCTGGCGTAAAACACGGTAGCGAGGTTCGAGGAGCGAGTGGCGAGGAAACCACGCGGCGTATCTTGTGTGCCGTCATTGCGGGTGAGCGGAGTGAGGTCCGGAATCCGGTGTTCCTTTGTTTACTGGATTGTGCGGGAATGACGGCACGGATCTCGAAACAACGGTCCCCCCGCCCTCAGGGCGGGGGACAGGGGGCGGGGATCAAGATCCTCGGTCCTCGAAGCTTTCGCCGTAGGAGCCGCGCCCTTTATGTCCTTTGGGTACGCGGCGATAGCATCACCGAATCATCGCGCCGGGGGCGGCGCTCCTGCAAAAGATCATCAACCACCCGCGCGGGAATGACGGCACGGATCTCGAAACAACGGTCCCCCCGCCCTCAGGGCGGGGGACAGGGGGCGGGGATCAAGATCCTCAGCCCTCGCTCCTCGATACTTGCAACCAGGTTCAACGCAGGATCAGTGACGGCGTGGCTGGCAATACCGGGCGGGCATGTTCTTCACCCCCCGGCCGGGGGAGTGTCGCCTGCTCGGGTTCCATGCCCACCACCTGGGAGAAGCGCAGGAACACGCCCAGCGCCATGAGCAGGATCGCCGCGCTGATGATGATGGCCACCGGGTAGTAGAGGTTGCCGGCCAGTTCGAGCTGGCTGTACTTGATCACCATCAGCAGGCCCTCGAGCACCAGCGCCACGCAGACGATGCTGACGAAGCGGGGCAGGGTGCGGCGCAGCACCACGAGGACGTGATCGGTGTTCTGCTTTTCATCGTATTCCGCCACGTATTCGCGGTGTACGACGATACCCAGTTCGAAAATGGCCAGCGAGATGACCACATAGTTGATGGCCTTGAGCACGGCCTCGATGAGCGCGCCGTCCGTGCCGCCGTCGAAGATGGTGCCGACGGCCATCAGGCCGAGGGCCAGCGACATGGCAAAGAAGATCCCGGCAAAGCCCATAGCCATGCCCTTGCGAAAGCTGGCGAGTGAAATCAACGGTATCATGATCTTCCCTGTATGGTGGTCGATGGAAAAACAGTACACCACGTTGGTGCGGGCACAAACGCGGCACACATGGCAAAACGGGAAAAGTCCTGCGCGGGGTTGGGCATATCGCGGGGACCGTCACAGTCCGGGAACATTTTTCTTGCCCGCCCGTGCCCCGTCGTCATCGCGGGTGTGAACCCGTCGACAGGCACGGTGGCGGGTGAATCACGTTTGCGTCACTGTTATGCTGGCGGGTGAAACCTGTCGAGGTGGCCATGCAGATCTGGGTCGATGCCGACGCCTGCCCCCGCGTCATCAAGGACATCCTTTACCGCGTCGCCGAGCGGGCGAAGTTGCCCGTGGTGCTGGTGGCCAACCAGCCCCTGCAGGTGCCACGCTCGGCGTACATCAGGACCCTGCGCGTGGAAGCGGGCTTCGATGTCGCCGACAACACCATCGTGGCGCAGTGCGAACCCGGCGACCTGGTGATCACCGCCGACATCCCGCTGGCTGCCGAGGTCATCGACAAGGGCGCCCATGCCCTCAACCCGCGCGGCGAGATGTACGACCGCGACAGCATCCGCCAGCGCCTCAACATGCGCGACTTCATGGATACCCTGCGTGCCAGCGGCATCCAGACCGGCGGCCCCGCCGCCCTCGGGCAGCGCCATCGGCAGGCCTTCGCCAACGCGCTGGATCGCTTCGTCACCCGGCACGCGGGGCGGGGCTGAGCCCTGGCCCGTCGCTGGCGAAGGCGGGGCCTTTGCCGCTAGACTGCGCCCATGCCCGAGACTTCCCTGATCTATGGACTCCACGCCGTGCTTGCGGTGCTTAAACAGGACCCCGGCCAGGTGCGGCGCCTGTGGCTGGACAGCCGCCGGCGCGACCGGCGCATGCAGGACATCCACCGGGCCGCGCAGGCGGCGGGGATCGCCGTCCTGCCGGCCACGCGCGAGGAACTGGTGGAGTGGGCCGGCACGGATCGTCACCAGGGGGCGGTGGCCGAGGTGGCCGGCGGCAGCCTGCGCTCGGAGAAGGCGCTCCTGGCGGCGGTGGCGGCCGCGGAGCGTCCCCTGCTGCTGGTCCTCGACGGCGTGCAGGATCCCCACAATCTCGGCGCCTGCCTGCGTTCCGCCGATGCCGCCGGGGCGCTGGGCGTGGTGGTGCCCCGTGACCGGGCCTGCGGCCTGACGCCGGTGGTGCGCAAGGTGGCCGCCGGTGCGGCGGAGAGCGTGCCCCTCTACCAGGTGACCAACCTCGCCCGCGCCCTGCGGGGCCTCCAGCAGGCGGGCCTGTGGTGCATCGGCCTGGATGCCGGGGGCGATACGGCCCTGTACGCGACCGATCTCACCGGTCCCGTGGCGCTGGTGCTGGGGGCCGAGGGGGCCGGCCTGCGGCGCCTGACCCGCGAGACCTGCGACCAGCTGGTCGCCCTGCCCATGGCCGGCACGGTGGCGAGCCTGAACGTCTCGGTCACCGCCGGCATCGCCCTGTTCGAGGCCGTGCGGCAAAGGCAGGGGCAAGTCGCGCGGCGCGAGTAGCGGGGAAGCCCCGCCTCCATGTCGCCGGGGACTGAATATCAAGGACTTGGGCGATTTCGGGTTTGAAATCCCCGCGCCGGGCGACTACAATGCGCGCTCTTTCGGCGCCGCCGAATTCACTCCTTGCTCCACCGTCACAGGCGGGGGGCGTAATCCGAAGGGAGCATACGATGCGACACTATGAAATCGTGTTTCTGGTCCACCCTGACCAGAGCGACCAGGTCGAGAGCATGGTAGAACGCTACCGTGGCATGGTCGAGAGCCGTGGTGGCACGGTCCACCGCTTCGAGGACTGGGGCCGCCGCCAGCTGGCCTATCCCATCCAGAAGATCCACAAGGCCCACTACATTCTCATGAACGTGGAATGTGACCAGGAGGCCATCGACGAGATCACCAGCGCCTTCCGCTTCAACGACGCCGTGATCCGCAACCTCGTCATCCGCCGCAAGGAGGCCATTACCGAGCCCTCCGAACTGGTCAAGAAGGACGACAAGGACGAGGAGCGCCCGCGCCGCAGTGAGGCCGCGCCGGCGGAGAAGCCCGCCGAGAAGCCCGCCGGTGATGCCCCGGCCGAAGCGGCGCCGGCGGCCACCGGTGATGACGAGGCCGTGGCCTGATCACGCCCTGTAACGCATTCAGCACGAGGTAATTCCCATGTCACGTTTTTTCCGTCGCAGAAAGTTCTGCCGTTTCACCGCCGAGGGCGTCAAGGAGATCGACTACAAGGATCTCACCACCCTCAAGAGCTACATCACCGAGAGCGGCAAGATCGTCCCCAGCCGCATCACCGGCACCAAGGCACGCTACCAGCGCCAGCTCGCCACCGCCATCAAGCGCGCGCGCTACCTGGCCCTGCTGCCGTACACCGATTCCCACAAGTAAGCCGGGCAGCGAGGTCATAAAAATGGAAGTCATACTGCTTGAAAGAGTGGCCAACCTGGGCAAGCTCGGCGACAAGGTCAGGGTGCGTCCCGGTTACGGCCGCAACTACCTGGTGCCGCAGGGCAAGGCCGTGCCGGCCACCGAGGAGAACCTCAAGGCCTTCGAGGCGCGTCGCGCCGAGCTGGAGAAGGCCGCTGCCGAGGCCCTCGCCGCCGCCCAGGCGCGTGCCGAGAAGATCGCCGCCATCGGCGTACTGACCCTCAGGCGCAAGGCCGGCGACGAGGGCAAGCTGTTCGGCTCGGTAACCAACATCGACATCGCCGAGGCCCTGGCCGAAGGCGGCGCCGAGGTGGAACGCCGCGAGATCAGCATGCCCGAGGGGCCCATCCGCGCCATCGGCGAGTACAAGGTCACCATCCTGTTGCATACCGACGTGAACCAGCCGCTCACCGTGGTGGTGGAAGCCGAGTAAGGCCCGCACCGGCGCAGCCTGAAACGACGGGCGTCCCGCTATCGGGGCGCCCGTTTTTCGTTGGCGCCGCCGGGCACGGGCCGGCACCGGCAGCCGTCTCCGCGCAACAGTCGCGCTTATCCAGAAGATATACACAGCTTGTGCACTTTCGCGCCGGGAGGGTTGTGGGGTATGCTGAGCGCACCAGGGGCAGGCGCCTTTCACCGCCGCGCCGCATGCCGATGGTAGTGCCTGCAGACCGTACGAGGTATTTCGAGGACCCATGCCAGAAGTCGCTTATCACGAGGCCCCCCCTGACCAGGACAGCGACCTGCTGAAACTCCCACCGCACTCCATCGAAGCCGAACAATCCGTGCTCGGCGGCCTGCTCATCGACAGCGAGGCCTGGGACCGGGTGTGCGACATCCTCACCGAACAGGATTTCTACCGCCGCGATCATCGGCTCATCTTTCGCGCCATCATGGCCCTGGCCGAGGGCGGGCAGCCCCACGATGCGGTGACGGTTTCCGAGTGGCTCACCAGCCGCAACGACCTGGAGGCCGCCGGCGGCCTGGCCTATCTCGGCGCGCTGGCCAAGAACACCGCCACCGCGGCCAACATCCGCAGCTATGCCGAGATCGTGCGCGAGCGCTCGGTGTTACGCCAGCTCGCCAGGGTGGGCACCGAGATCAGCAATTCCGCCTTCAACCCCGAGGGACGGGGCAGCGTGGAACTGCTCGACGAGGCCGAGCGCAAGGTCTTCGAGATCGCCGAACAGGGCTCGCGCGGCAACCAGACCTATACCGCCATCAAGGACCTGCTTGCCGGCGCGGTGGATCGCATCGACGATCTCTACAACCGCGAATCCCCCTACACCGGCATTCCCACCGGATTCAGGGATTTCGATGACCGGACCTCCGGCCTGCAGGACTCCGATCTGATCATCGTCGCCGGGCGCCCCTCCATGGGCAAGACCTCCTTTGCCATGAACATCGTCGAGAACGCCGCCATTCGTGCCGACAAGACGGTGCTGGTGTTCTCCATGGAAATGCCCGGCGAACAACTGGCCATGCGCATGATGTCCTCGCTGGGGCGCATCAACCAGCAGAAGGTGCGCACCGGCAAGCTTGACGAGGAGGACTGGCCGCGCCTGTCCTCGGCGGTGGGGATCCTCGCCGAGGCGAAGCTGTTCATCGACGACACGCCGAGCCTCTCGCCGGCGGAGATGCGCGCCCGCGCGCGGCGCATCAAGCGCGAGCACGATCTCGGCCTCATCGTGGTGGATTACCTGCAGCTCATGCAGGTGCCGGGCCACAAGGAGAACCGCACCAACGAGATCTCCGAGATCTCGCGTTCCCTCAAGGCGCTGGCCAAGGAACTCAGCGTGCCGGTGATCGCCCTGTCGCAGCTCAACCGCAGCCTCGAACAGCGCACCGACAAGCGCCCGGTGATGTCCGACCTGCGCGAGTCGGGCGCCATCGAGCAGGACGCCGATGTCATCGTCTTCATCTACCGCGACGAGGTTTATGACGAGAATTCGCCCGACAAGGGCAAGGCCGAGATCATCATCGGCAAGCAACGTAACGGCCCCATCGGCAAGGTGACCCTCACCTTCCTCGGCGAGTACACGCGCTTCGAGAATTACGCCTCCGGAGAGGTGAGCTGGGACGAGGGCCAGTCATGACGCGCGCCACGCGTGCCCTGATTGACCTTTCCGCCCTGCGTCACAATCTGCAACTGGTAAGAGAGACCGCGCCGGCCAGCCGCGTCATGGCGGTGGTCAAGGCCAATGCCTACGGCCACGGCGTGGTGCCCGTGGCCGCGGCCCTCGATGCCGAGGCCTTCGCCGTCGCCACCCTGGACGAGGCGGTGCAGTTGCGCGAGGCGGGCTGTGATCGCCCCATCGTCGTGCTGCAGGGCTGCCACGACGGCGAGGCACTGACCCTCGCCGCCCGGCTGCAACTGCAACCGGTGGTGCACCACCCCGGGCAGATCGCCGCACTGGAGTCCGTCTCCCTGCCGCGGCCGCTGGCGGTCTGGCTCAAGCTGGACACGGGCATGCATCGCCTCGGCGTCGCCGCCGAGGACTTCCCCGGGCTCCACCGCCGCCTCGCCGCGCTGGCGCAGGTGCAACAGCCCGTCAATGTCATGACCCATTTCGCCAATGCCGACACGCGCGACGACCCGCTGACCGAAATACAAATCCAGCGCTTCAAGGCCACCGTGGGGCGACTACCCGGCCAGCACAGCCTGGCCAACTCCGCCGGCCTGCTGGGCTGGCCCGCGAGTCATGCCGACTGGGTGCGCCCGGGGATCATGCTCTACGGCATCTCGCCCTTCCACGGCGTGGCGCCCGCCGAACTCGGCCTGCGTCCGGTGATGGAACTGCGCTCGCGCCTGCTGGCGGTGAACCACTACCGCCGCGGCACGGCCATCGGCTACGGCGGGCGTTACCGCTGCGAGGAAGACATGCCCATCGGTGTCGTCGGCATCGGCTACGGCGACGGCTACCCGCGCCACGCCCCCGACGGTACGCCGGTACTGGTCAATGGCCGCCGCGCGCCGCTGGCCGGGCGCGTCTCCATGGACATGCTCACCGTGGATCTGCGCGGCCAGCCCGAGGCGCGCGCCGGCGATCCGGTGGTGCTGTGGGGGCCGGACCTGCCGGTGGACGAGATCGCCGGCCACGCCGGCACCATCGGCTATGAACTGGTGTGCCGCCTGACACGCCGGGTGGCCTTCGATTACGTGGACTGAAGAAACAGGGAGGATGCCATGCATGTGACACTGGTGTATGTGAAAGTCAAACCCGAGCACGTCGATGACTTCATCGCCGCCAGCCGGGAGAACCATGACAACTCGGTGAAGGAAGCGGGCAACCTGCGCTTCGACGTCATTCAGCAGGCCGACGACCCGACGGCCTTCGTCCTGTACGAAGCCTATGAAAGCGAGGACGCGGCGCGCGCCCACAAGGAAACCGCACACTATCTGAAATGGCGCGAGACCGTCGCCGACTGGATGGCCGAACCGCGTCGCGGCGTGGTGCACCGGGGGATCTGTTTGTAGCGAACAATGTGGAACCACAGAGGGCACGGAGAATAATCAATGCAACCACGGGGAGCACGGGGGACACGGGGAAAAGAACACAGCTTTCAACCGCAAAGGACGCAAAGAAACGCAAAGTAGAAGCCGGCTTTTTTTGCAAAATGCTGAGCCAGTTGCCTGGTATAACCGTTCCTTCTCCCTCCGGGAGAAGGACAGGATGAGGGGATCGATTTCAGGCGTTACGTACGTTGATTAGAGGGCCAAAGGTTTTTGAAACCGGATTTCGGATGGGGCCGCGTGAAGCATGGGGAAGAGCCGGGATCCAGTACCTCAACGATCCCCAGCAACTGGATTCCCGCCTTCGCGGGAATGACGTCAGGGAGAGACCACCCGGCGGTTTATCCGAAGCTCACGGGACATAAACAGCAGGGGAAGTTTCCGCACGCCCTGCGGCCGCGCTTCTCCGTGTCCTCTGTGGTTGAAGTATTGGGGAAAAACAGCAACGATGGCCAAAGCAAAAGCACTCTATACCTGTAGCGCCTGCGGGGCGCAGGCGCCCAAGTGGATGGGCCAGTGCGCCGACTGCGGTGCGTGGAACTCGCTGGTGGAGACGGTGGTCAGCACGGCGGCGAAGAAGCCGGGTGCGCGGGCCGGTGGTTATGCCGGCGCGGTACACAGCGGCGTGGTGCACACGCTGGCCGAAGTTGCCCCCGACGAGGTGCCGCGCATCGAGGTGGGGGTGACGGAATTCGATCGCGTCCTCGGCGGCGGCCTGGTGCCGGGCTCGGTGGTCTTGCTCGGCGGCGATCCCGGCATTGGCAAGTCCACCCTGCTGTTGCAGACCGTGGTACAGCTCAATGACCGCCTCCGCACGCTCTACATCACCGGCGAGGAATCCCTGCAACAGGTCAGCCTGCGCGCCCACCGCCTCGGCCTGGCCATGGCCGAGCAGCGCCTGCTCTCGGAGACCAGCGTCGATGCCATCCTGCAGGTGGCACAGCAGGAACGTCCGCAGATGATGATCATCGATTCCATCCAGACCCTCTATACCGACGAACTGCAATCGGCGCCGGGCTCGGTGGCGCAGGTGCGCGAGTGCGCCGCACGCCTGGTGCGCTATGCCAAGCAGACGCGCACCATGCTGTTCCTCGTCGGCCACGTCACCAAGGAAGGCACCCTGGCGGGCCCGCGCGTGCTGGAACACATGGTGGACACAGTGCTCTACTTTGAAGGCGAGGGCAGCGAACGCTACCGCGTCATTCGCGCCATGAAGAACCGTTTCGGCGCGGTCAACGAGCTGGGCGTCTTCGCCATGACCGACAAGGGACTCAAGGCGGTGTCCAACCCCTCGGCCATCTTCCTCTCGCGCCACGACGAGAGCGTCGCCGGCAGCGTGATTACCGTGACCCTCGAGGGCACGCGACCCCTGCTGGTGGAAGTCCAGGCGCTGGTGGACGAGAGTCATCTCGGCAACCCGCGCCGCGTCACCGTCGGCCTCGAGGGCAACCGCCTCGCCATGCTGCTCGCCGTGCTGCACCGCCACGGCGGTATCGCCAGCCAGGATCAGGACGTCTTTCTCAACGTCGTCGGCGGCGTGCGCATCAGCGAGACCGGCGCCGATCTGCCGGTGCTGCTGGCCGTCATGTCCAGCCTGCGCGACCGGCCCCTGCCGGAAGGGCTCGTAGTGTTCGGCGAAGTGGGACTGGCGGGAGAGATCCGTCCCGTGGTCAACGGCCAGGAACGCCTGCAGGAAGCCGCCAAGCACGGCTTCACCCGCGCCATCGTGCCGGCGGCCAATGCGCCGAAGAAGCCCATCGCGGGCATGGACGTCACCGCCGTGGCGCGCCTGCACGAAGCACTTGCTAATCTGTAACCACACTAACCACAGAGGGCACCGAGAACACGGAGAAAACCGGAATCAGATGAAACCACGGGGAGCACGGGGCACACGGGGAAATCATTTCTGTCATTCCGGGT
>JALTLF010000212.1 GCA_027005735.1 Chromatiales bacterium
ATGAGCACGGTCACCGGCACCGGCGCCAGCTTGGCGGCCTGGCGAATGACCTCGCGCATGCCGCCCTCGGCGCCGATGATCTCCTGGCCGGCGCCCTCGGCCACCAGCCGCTCGCGCAGCACGGCGTTTTCCTCCACCAGTTGTTCCTTGAGCTGCTCCACCTGCCGCAGTCGCTGGCGCAGTTCCTGGTGCAGCTCGTCGATGGTCTGGCTGGAGACCCAGTCCTTCTCGCGCAGGGCGGCGAGGTCGCGCTGCATCTGGTTGAAGGCACGGTTGAGATCGGCGATCTCGTCACGCCCGTCCTCGGGCAGGGGCTCGTTCCAGGTGCCGCGGCCGACGTGCACGGTATGGGCCTGCAACCGGCGCAGGCGGCGCACGATGCCACGGCCGAAGACCATCACCAGCAGGGAGGACAGGATCAGCACCGGCAGGGTCACGCCGACGATGGACAGCAGCTCCTTGCGCACCTCCTCGGCAAGGTGATCGGTGGAAAACTGCACCACCAGCATGCCGATGTTCTCGCCCAGCTCCTGCAACAGGGTCTGCACCTGGTAGTCCTCGCTGCCCGCCACCGGCAGGGTCCGGTAGAGCACCGTGGCCTCGGGATCCTGCAACAGGGCCGGCAGGGGGTAACGCTTGCCGTATTCGTCGATGTTGGTGTGCGCCACCACGCGGCCGTCGGCGTCCAGCACCCAGGCCTTGCGGATGTGCAACTCCTCGCGCGAGCGTAACTCGTGCAACAGGGCATCGAGCAGCACCTCGTCGCCGGAGGCCAGCGCCTGGGCGAAGGCGAGGCTCGCCGCCTGCACCATGTCCTCGGAGCGCTTCTGGTTGTTGGCGTAGGAGTGCTCGCGCGAGAAGAAATACAGGGTGGCGCTGATGGCCAGGGAGGCAATGAGGATGGTGGCGATGACGGCCAACGCCAGCTGGGTCTGCACACCGAACCGCGATCCTTGACTCATGGCGACACGAAATCCGTGGACGGGACCCCTAGTATACCCCGCGCCGGGGCATTCACCATCCCCGGCCCGCCCGTACGGGCGACCCTTTATCATTTGCCCTGAAGTTTTCTAGAATCCGGTCGATAGCCAATTCTGCCGACGGCATTGTTTTGTGGAGGAGAACTGCCATGTCGAAGCTGAAACAGTTTTTCACCCGGGACAAGCTCACCGCGTTCGGGATCCATCTCGCTCTCAGCCTGCTGATCTTCCTTAGCCTGCTGTTCGTCATCCTCAACTACTGGTATCCCTCGCCGCTGTTCACCACCGACGGGGGCTGGCAGGTATTGCGCATCGTGGTGCTGGTTGACGTGGTCCTCGGCCCCCTGCTGACCCTGGTGGTCTACCGCAAGGGCAAGCCGCGCCTGAAGCTGGACATGACGCTGATCATCCTGCTGCAGGTGGGCGCCCTCGCCGGCGGCGGCTGGGTCACCTGGAAGGAACGCCCGCTGTTCGTGGCCCTGGTGGACAATGAACTGGTACCGGCGCCGGCCTCGCTGTATGTGTCCGCGGGCAACGGTACCGAACTGCTGGACCGGTTCGGCACGCGCAACACGCGCATCATCCGCGTCAACCTGCCGGAAGACCTCGCCGCGCGCAGCCAGGTGCTGTCACGGGCCATGCGTGCCGGTCGCCCCCTCTACACCTTCCCGGATCTGCTGGTGCGCCCCGCCCTGGCGGACTTCCAGCGCGAGGCGCTGAGCCTGGAGGAACTGGCGGCGCGGGACGCAAAGGCGGCCGCCGAGGTGGCGCGTTTCAGGGCAAGGCATCCGGATGCCGAACAGCGCTTCGTCTTCCTGCCCATGCGCTCGCGCTTCGCCCTGTGGGTGGGCGTGGTGGATCGGGACTCGCTGCAACTGGTGGACGTGCTCGACATTCCCGTCACCGCCAAGCTTTGAGCCCGCCGTCGGTGCGGGCAGGTACGCAGCGAACTACAGGGGGACGCTCATCTCCAGCTCCGGGTTGACCTCACCGTAATCGAAGCGCAGCACGCCGGTGTCCGCATCATAGCGCGGCAACTTGCCCGTTGCGATACTGCCATACACCTCGGCATCCAGACCGGCAAGGAAAGCGGCGATGTTGTCGGCCGCGATCCCCTCGTCGCGCAGGCGCCACCTGAGGGCGATGAGGCGACGCCGATCCTCGAGGGCGAAACTCCTTTCGTAATAGATGCGGTAGTCCGGGATGGCGATGGCGGCGAGAATGCTGTCCACCGTGTTGAAGTACATATCCACGAGGGAGGGGCTGGATTTTCGGGCAAGATAGGCTTCCAGTTCGGGGCGCGCGGCGAGGTAGTCCCGTGGCGGCAGGCTGAAGGCCTGCGCCAGCCTGCCATGCAGATCATAGAGTGAATTGAGGGTGGTATTGGGTTTGTAAAAGGAGGCGAGCAGGAAACCTTCCATGCCCTCGCCGAAGAGCCCCTCGTCTCTCTCCCCGTTGATCCCGGATATGCCCTGAACCATCCAGGCAAACTCGCGCATGAAGACCGCGTGCATGGCCAGTTCCTGGCTGGAAAATTCGCTCAACAGGCGGGAGAGGGACTCGGCCAGCGCGCGGCAGTCCCCGCAGTCGTCCATCAGCACGGGCAGGACATGGTAGTCCATGTCCAGAATGGTGATGGCGATCATGCGCGTCAGCAGGGAGGCATCGGCGCTCGCCACGCGCCGCCAGAAATCGTGTGCCCGGGCCAGGCGGGCCAGGGCGGGCTGACGCTCTCCCCTGTCCCACTGCGCCACGATGTCCGCCAGGTACAGGCGATGCAACTGGATGGTGTTACCCGACCAGGGGCCGCCGGAGAGCAGGGGTTCCAGATAGATCTGGTGCTCGAACAACCGGTCATAACGCGCCAGCAGGCGCCGATTTTGCGCGATGGCGCGCGCGTAGTCCTGCCGCCGCTCGCGCATGAACCGCACGCAGTCCGGCCTGTCTTTGCTACCGCAGCGTGAGAGATCGCCGATATTGATATCCAGATAACCCAGAGCGCCATAGTCCCGCTCCTCGAGGAACACGCCCGGCGTCTGCGTGGCCCGTTCACGCAATACTTCCTGTACGGCGATCCCGGCCTTCACGATATCCTCCGTCTCGGGCCCGGCCCACATGCCTACCATGTAGTAATAGGCATTCCCGTCCTCGGGCACCGGCCGGGACAGCCGTTCGAGCAGGGGCGGGATCTCGGGGTTGAGTTCCTCGTCGATGCTGTTGGCAACGATAAATCCGCCAATGAGGAGAAACCCCGCCAGGCCAAGTGTCGTGAGCGCCTTGCGTACATTCACTCTCATACCGAACATGCTCCTTGGTGCCTGCCCTGCAGACTTCCGGTTGTTACCATCAGGATCCGACTGCCCTGCCGGGGAGCCGTAACCGTACCACGAAATCGTCGCTGCCCGCCCCTGCCATTCTGCTGAACATGCTCCTAAGTACGTGTTCCGAATTCCACTACAGTTTACCGACATCAGACTCTCACCGGGGTGGTGTTTACGGACCGTCAGCCGCAGGGACGACGTGCAGGATGCACTAGTGTCGCGAGAGGGCAGGAGAAGGTGAGACCGGAGGTCGAGAAGCTGGCCTGGGCCACGCCCGGAGCGACCGCGGCTGTCGAGCGTACAGGGACGTATGTGCCGCGTGTCCGTAAACACCACCCCGGCGAGAGACAGGCAGATGGGGCAATCCGCTTATTCTCAGTTGATCGGGGGTTCGGAACACGTATTTAGCGTGCCAGCAACAGCAGCAGCCCGGCTACCGACAGCGCGCTGAGGATGGCCAGCAGCGCGCCGGCCATGCCACGACCATGGTTACGCAAGGTATCATCATGGGCCGCATCGTCATATGCGGCGCTCCCGCGCCGCGCCTCCCAGGCGGCCACGATATCACGCGCGCGCGACGCATCCTCGTCGGCGACCTGCACGTTGGCGAAGTCCATGGGCGCCAGCTCGCCCACCCCGCCCTGGAGATAGTAGCCCCCCACATGCGCCGCGATACCCTCCGTGCGCAACAGGCCGGCGACGATATGGGCCTCGGTGATACTGGATGCCTGGTGCACGATCTTCATGGCCCGACTATGCCATAGCGCCGGGTGGCTGAAAAACGCCCGCGCAGAAAAAAGCCCCGCCGTTACCGGCGGGGCCTTCCGTCTGCATGGACGTACCGGGGTCGAGGTCTTCGTCCCCCGGTCGTTTACATCATGCCGCCCATGCCGCCCATGCCGCCCATGTCGGGCGCCGGGGCTGCCGAGGACTCCTGCGGGATCTCGGTGACCATGGCCTCGGTGGTGATCATCAGGCCGGCAACCGAGGCGGCATTCTGCAGGGCGGAACGCGTCACCTTGGTCGGGTCGAGGATACCCATGTCGACCATGTCGCCGTACTCTTCGGTGGCGGCGTTGAAGCCGAAGTTGGCATCACCCTCGAGCACCTTGTTGAGGACCACGGAGGGTTCGCCACCGGCATTGGCGACGATCTGGCGCAGCGGCTCGGTCATGGCGCGACGGGCAATGGAGATACCCACTTCCTGGTCGTCGTTGTCGGCCGCCAGTTCTCCGAGGTTGGCCTCGGCGCGAACCAGCGCCACGCCACCACCGGGCACCACGCCTTCTTCGACAGCGGCACGCGTGGCGTGCAGGGCGTCTTCGACGCGCGCCTTCTTTTCCTTCATCTCCACTTCGGTGGCAGCACCGACCTTGATGACGGCCACACCGCCGGCCAGCTTGGCAACGCGCTCCTGCAGCTTCTCGCGGTCGTAGTCCGAAGAAGACTCTTCGATCTGCGCGCGGATCTGGGCGACGCGGGCCTCGATGTCGGCAGGCTTGCCGGCGCCATCGATGATGGTGGTCTCTTCCTTGGTGACGACGACCTTCTTCGCGGTACCCAGGTCGTCGAGGGCCGTCTTCTCCAGGCTGAGGCCGACTTCCTCGGAGATCACGGTACCACCGGTGAGGATGGCGATGTCCTGCAGCATGGCCTTGCGGCGATCGCCGAAGCCCGGTGCCTTGACGGCGGCAACCTTGACGATACCGCGCATGCTGTTGACCACCAGCGTGGCCAGGGCCTCGCCCTCCACGTCCTCGGCGATGATCAGCAGCGGCTTGCCGGCCTTGGCGACGCCCTCGAGCACCGGCAGCAGGTCACGGATATTGGAGATCTTCTTGTCGTGAATGAGGATGTAGGGGTCTTCCAGCTCGGCGCTCATGTTCTGCTGGTTGTTGACGAAGTAGGGCGACAGGTAGCCGCGATCGAACTGCATGCCCTCGACCACGTCCAGCTCGTTCTCGAGACCGGAACCTTCCTCGACGGTGATGACGCCTTCCTTGCCGACCTTTTCCATGGCCTCGGCGATGATGTTGCCGATGGACTCGTCACTGTTGGCCGAGATGGTGCCCACCTGGGCGATGGCCTTGTTGTCCGCGCAGGGCTTGGAGAGCTTCTTCAGCTCTTCGACGGCGGCGTGCACGGCCTTGTCGATGCCACGCTTGAGATCCATGGGGTTCATGCCGGCGGCGACGGCCTTCATGCCCTCGACGAGGATGCTCTGCGCCAGCACGGTGGCGGTGGTGGTACCGTCACCGGCGATGTCCGAAGTCTGGCTGGAGACTTCCTTGACCATCTGCGCGCCCATGTTCTCGAACTTGTCTTCCAGCTCGATTTCCTTGGCCACGGAGACGCCGTCCTTGGTGATGGTCGGCGCGCCGAAGCTCTTGTCGAGGACCACGTTGCGGCCCTTGGGACCCAGCGTGACCTTGACGGCATTGGCCAGGATGTTGACGCCGGCCAACATGCGCTGGCGGGCGCTGTCACCAAATTTCACTTCTTTTGCAGTCATGTTCTTTAACCTCGTTTCCTGAATTTGTGTTTGTTAGCACTCGGTGAGTACGTGCTGCGCTTATTCGATGACACCCATGATGTCTTCTTCACGCATGACCAGCAGTTCCTCACCTTCAACCTTGACTTCGTTGCCGGAGTACTTGCCGAACAGCACCTTGTCACCCACTTTCACGTCGAGGGGACGCACATCGCCGTTCTCGAGGATCTTGCCGTTGCCCACGGCAATGACCTCGCCCTGGGCCGGCTTCTCGGCGGCGGAATCGGGGATCACGATGCCCCCGGCGGAAGTACGTTCTTCTTCGACACGGCGAACGATGACGCGATCGTGTAAGGGACGGATCTTCATGTGCTCCTCTCCAATAATTCGAGTTTTTTCAATAGGTTAATGCGCAAACCCCTGGGGCCGCGCGGCCTGGGTGAGACCACTTCTTAGCACTCACCAGTTGGGAGTGCTAATAATAGTCATCGGGACAAAACTGTCAAGAACATGGTGACGTGGGGGAGGTTTTCAAGGCCGGCGCGGGCGGGATTCAGTCCTCGTCGCGCCAGAACTCGCCCTCGAGGGTGCGCGGACCGCGATCCTCGCCGCCGGCGCCGGGGGGCGCGCCCGGCGGCGGGCCGCCGCGGCCCATGCCGGCCCGGATGAACTCGCGCACCAGGGCTCGCCGCAGGGGCGGGACGAGGAGCAGGAAACCCAGCGCGTCGGTAAAGAAGCCCGGTGTCAGGAGCAGGGCGCCGGCAAACAGCAGCACGACGCCCTCCAGCATGGGCAGGGCGGGGATGCGCCCGGCCTCCATTTCGTGGCGCACCCGGGTGAGGGTCGCCAGCCCCTGCAGGCGCAACAGGGCGGCGCCGCCGATGGCCGTGGCCACCACCAGCACCACGGTGTTGAAGGCGCCGATGTGACTGCCCACCTTGATGAGGAGATAGATCTCCAGCAGCGGCACGAGCAGGAACAGCACCAGCAGGACGGGAAAGACGCGCATGGCCCCACGTTACCTGACCCGGTTCACAGAATAAAGGACCTTCTCCCCGGCAGGCTTTTACTCCACCCGCCGCCGTGGGGTAAGGTGTGCGCCATGTCACTGACTGTCCAGCCCCCGCACCGCCTGGTCCTGTCCACCTGCCCCGACGAGGAAACCGCCGAGCAGCTGGGCGAGGCCCTGGTGGCGAAAAACCTTGCCGCCTGCGTGAGTATTGTGCCGGGGATGACCTCTATATATAGGTGGCAGGGCAGGCTGGAGCGCGAGCCCGAGTGCCTGCTGCTCATCAAGACCCGCGAGGATGTGCTTAGTACGCTGTGCGATACCCTGAAACAGCAGCATCCTTACGAACTCCCGGAGATCATTGCGGTCTCTGTTACGGAGGGGCTGGACGCCTACCTCGACTGGATCGACCGCGCCCTGGCGCCGGCCGACGAACCCCCCGAGAATGACGGATAACAACATGAAACATATTGCGAAACGCCTTTTCATCGCCCTTCTCCTGCTGTGGCCGCTGTTTGCCACCACCAGCGCGCTGGCCGAGGAAGAACTTCTGGACCCGGACAAGGCCTTTGCCATCAGTGCCGAGATCGTCGATGGCCGCACCATCCGCGTGAGCTGGAAGATCGCCGACGGCTACTACATGTACCGCAAGTTCTTCGCATTCAGCACCGACACGCCGGGGGCGAAGCTGGGCGAGCCGGTCATCCCGCCGGGCAAGATAAAACACGATCCCGCCTTCAACGAGGAACTGGAGATCTACAAGCACGGGGTAAGCATCGACATCCCCATTCTCGCCACCGACGCTGACGGCAACATCAATCTCATCGCCAAATCCCAGGGCTGTAACGAACCCATCGGGGTGTGCTACCCGCCCATCACAAACACCATCGCGTTGACTGTCAACCCGCCCATCGCCGCGGGTGAAACCACGGACGGCGGCAGCGCCGTGGCGGCGCTGGGCAGCCTCAGCGAAGAACTCGGCATCGGCGGCGGCGAGGCGCCGCCCATGCCCGATGAGGCCTTTCGCCTCAAGTTGAGCTGGGCCGACGCCAACACCCTCGTCGCCCACTGGGAGATCGGCCCCGGTGCCTACCTGTACGCCGACAAGTTCGTCTTCCGCATCACCGGGGGCAGGGGTCACACCCTCGGTACCGTTCGCCTGCCCGCGGGCAAGCGCAAGTATGACGAGGTGCTGGGCAAGGAAGTGGAGGCCTTCTACAAGAAGCTGGAGGTGCGCCTGCCCATCGAGCACGCCAGCGGCGCCTCGCCCACCTTCGATCTGTATCTGGAATACCAGGGCTGCTCCGAGACCTTCGGGATCTGCTACCCGCCGCTGCAGAAACTCGCCACGGTGGACGCCAACGGCGTGGTCAAGCTGGCGGACGTGGAAGGCCCACCACCGGAGGCCGCCCCCGCCGAGGCGGCGCCGGCTGCGGCCGCGGCGGAAGACGACCGTTCCGACTGGGGGATCATCGCCATCCTCGCCTTCGCCTTCGGCTCCGGCCTGCTGCTGACCTTCACCCCCTGCGTGCTGCCCATGCTGCCCATCATCGGCGGCATCATCATCGGCCAGGGCGACAAGGTCACGCCCCTGCGCGGCGGTCTGCTGGCCACGGTCTACGTGCTGGGCACCGCGGTGGTGTGGACCGGCGGCGGCATCCTCGCCGGCGCCACCGGCCAGCAACTGGCGGCCTATACCTCGCATCCCGTCTTCGTCATCAGCGTGTCGGTGATCCTGCTGTTTCTGGCCATGGCCATGTTTGGCCTGTTCAACCTCCAGTTGCCTTCCTTCCTGCAATCGAAGGCGCAGGAGAAATCGCAGCGCGTCAAGGGCGGCACCTTCGTCGGCGTGTTCTTCATGGGCGTGCTGGCCTCGGTGATCGCCGGCGCCTGCGTCTCGCCCATCCTGATCCTCAACCTCGGCGTGGCCATGCAGGCGCAGGATCCCGTCCTCGGCGGCATGATCATGTTCCTCATGGCGCTCGGCATGGGCGTGCCCATCATCCTCATGGGCTTCGGCGCCGGTGCACTGATCCCGAAGGCCGGCCCGTGGATGGACGCGGTCAAGTACTTCTTCGGCGTGCTGCTCATCGGCCTGGTGATTTACCTGCTGGCCCTCATCCCGTGGATGCCGGTGCTCTATTTCTGGGGCGTGTTCCTCATCATCCTCGGCGTGTACCTGGGCGCCACCCAGTCCCTGCCCGAGGGGAGCAGCGGCTGGCGCATCCTGTGGAAGGGCATGGGAACGGTGTTCCTCGTCTGGGGCGTGCTGGCCCTGGTGGGCGCCAGCCAGGGCAACCGCAGCATCATGAGTCCGCTGACCTCGCACTTTGGCGCCATGGCGCCCGCCGCCAGCACGCCGGGCGCGGGCAGCGCCCAGGTTCCGGCCGAGGCGGTGCACTTCAAGCGCGTGAAGAACGTCGCCGAGCTGGATGCCGAGCTGGCCGCGGCGAAGGCCGCCGGCAAACCGGTGATGCTGGACTACTACGCCGACTGGTGCACCGACTGCGTGCGCATGGAGACCTCCACCTTCCGCGACCCGCGCGTGGCGGCGAAGCTCCAGGGCTTTGTGCTCCTGCAGGCCGACGTCACCGACCAGTTCGACCCCGACACCCAGCCCCTCAAGGATCGCTTCGACGTCTTCGGGCCACCGGCCATGCTGTTCTTCGACGCCAACGGCGAGTTGAAGGAAAAACTCTACGGTTACAAGAATGCCGATGACTTCCTCGCGTTGCTGAAGCGTATCTGAGGTCCGCCCGCTTCGCCGGGGTGCCTTGCGCGCCCCGGCGGGCGGCGAGCCTGCTGGAAATCACGTATCCTTGCGCCCTCATCGATCGACGAGAACACTGTCACCATGAACCAGCCCCTGAAAATCGTCCTCCTGCTCGGCGTCGCCGCCCTCGGCCTTGGCGCCGGCATCGCCTGGCAGCACTACGGCGCGCGGCCCACCCCCGATGAAGCGCCGGCATCACCCGCCGCGACCCCCGACACCGCCCCGGGGGGCAGCGCGCGCGCCGGCATCACCTCGCAAATGGTGGGCAGGCCGCGCCCGGACTACGCCCTGGTGGACATCGCGGGCAAGGAACGCAGGGCGGCGGAGTTCGACGGTCGGGTGGTGATGGTGAACTTCTGGGCCACCTGGTGTCCCCCCTGCGTGCGCGAGATGCCGGCGCTGGAAGAACTCTACGAGACCTACCGCGAGCGCGGCCTGGTGGTGGTGGGTATCGCGCTGGACAACCGCGAGGACGTGGTGGACTTCGTCGATCCCATCGGCATCGAATACCCCATTCTCGTCGGCGAGGAAGACGGCATCGACATCTCCCGCGACTACGGCAATCGCCTCGGCGTGCTGCCGTTCACGGTGATCATTGACCGCGACGGCGTCATCCGCCATGTCCACCCCGGGGAGATCTCCATGGAACAGGCAAAGGCCTACGTCGAACCCCTGCTGTAAGCCTCCAGGGGCGCTCGCCACAGCAATCAGGTAAGGAATTCCGGCAAAAATGCGGCGATTTTGCGCCTATCTCCGTCCTTCTGGACATCCCCGAAGATTTCCGGCACACTACGCCTGAAACGGGTCGGGGCCGAAAATCCCCGAACGGCGGCGAAAATGGGGCATTTTCAGGCCCGGCCGCCGGCATGACCCGACAACCATAACTATATATAGACATCCTCGCCACGGGTAGGCAGGATGTGGTGGAACCCCATGGCGACAGTGCTGCTCCTCAACGGCCCCAACCTCAACCTGCTCGGTACCCGCGAGCCGGCGCACTATGGCCACACCCGCCTCGCCGACATCGAGGCGACACTGCGCGAGCGCGCCGAGGCGGCCGGCCACCGGCTGATCAGCGTACAGAGCAACGCCGAACACGAACTGGTGGATGCCGTGCAGCAGGCGCAGGCCGACGGCGTGGCCTTCATCATTCTCAATCCCGCGGCCTTCACCCACACCAGCGTCGCCCTGCGCGACGCCATCGCCGCGGTGGACATCCCCTTTATCGAGGTACACCTGTCCAACGTGCATGCGCGCGAGGACTTTCGCAAGCAATCCTATTTTTCCGACCTCGCGGCGGGCGTGATCTCCGGCCTCGGTCCGCTGGGTTATGAACTGGCACTCACTGCGGCACTGGCACGGCTCGCTGCCCCGGCATCGGCTCCAGGCGCCTGAACACATCAA
>JALTLF010000213.1 GCA_027005735.1 Chromatiales bacterium
GCGGCTGTCGAGCGTACAGGGACGTATGTACCGCGTGTCCGTAAACACCACCCCGGCGAGAGACAGGCAGATAGGGCAATCCGCTTATTCTCAGTTGATCGGGGATTCGGAACACGTATTTAGAACAACGTGTAGATGAAGGGCGCGATGGCCGAACCCTGGGTCGCCACCACCAGCATGCCGAGCACCAGCAGGACGAGGATAATGGGGGCGAGCCAGAATTTCTTGCGTACGCGCATGAAATTCCACAGATCTTTCAACAGGTCAAGCATCAGAAGGGGTTCTCCATACGTTTGGCCTCGTTACGCTCGCTCGGCTGCCGATAGCTGCTGGCCCCGGGGTCCAGCCTGCGGCGCATGGGATCCTTGCGCAGCAAGCACAGCACGAGGGCGAAGGGCGTGAACAGGGCGTAGAAAATCAGGCCGAGGATGATGCGCGTGTTCAGCCACCCGAGCATGGCGCCGAGGTACATCCACAGGTAATAGAACGGCTTGAGGGCCAGCGGCAACAGCAGGCCGAGTCCAGCGCTCACGCCAAGGACGATCCAGGGCCAGCGTGGCCATGACTCGCTCTCCAGCAGCCAGGGAAAGAACAGGCCGAAGATGGCGGCGAAAATGATGCCGAACAGCAGCCCGAAGCTGCGCAATTCTCTCTTGTCGGGTTCCGTGATCCTGTGCATGACGTCAATCCAGTTCGAATTCCTGCATCCAGGAATCATCCTTTTCCCACTTCGGCTGATCCGGCTTGTGCAGGAGGAAATTTTCCAGCACCAGATAGTCCATCTCGGTGCGCATGAAACAGCGGTAGGCGTCCTCGGCGGTGCAGACAATGGGCTCGCCACGCACATTGAATGAGGTATTGACCAGCACGCCACAACCGGTGCGTTCCTCGAAGGCCTTCAGCAGGCGGTGAAACCTCGGGTTGGTGTCGGCATGCACGGTCTGCACGCGGGCCGAGTAATCCACGTGGGTGATGGCCGGCAAATCGGAGCGCGCCACATTCAGTTTCTCGATGCCGAACAGCTTCTGCTCCTCCTCGCTCATGCTGCGACGCCGTTCCTTTTTCACCGGCGCGACCAGCAGCATGTAGGGGCTGCGTCCATCGAGCTCGAAGTAGTCCGAGACCTTCTCCGCCAGCACCGCCGGCGCGAAGGGCCGGAAGGATTCACGGTACTTGATCTTGAGATTCATCACCGACTGCATGCGCGCGCTGCGTGGATCGCCGATGATGGAGCGCCCGCCCAGCGAACGCGGGCCGAATTCCATGCGCCCCTGGAACCAGCCGACGACGTTCTCGCCGTCGAGGACCTCGGCCAGCTTCGGCATCAGTTCATCGTCGTCCAGTTGCGTATAGACGGCGCCCACGGAATCCAGGTACCGCCTGATCTCCTCGTTACTGTAACGCGGACCCAGGTAGGCGCCGCGCATGGCATCGCCGCCATTGACCCGGCGCGGCTTCGCATAATACTCGTGCCAGGCCGACAGGGCCGCCCCCACGGCACCACCGGCATCACCGGCGGCGGGCTGGATCCAGATGTCCCTGAAGGGGCCTTCGCGCAGGATACGCCCGTTGCCGACACAGTTCAGCGCCACGCCACCGGCGAGACACAGGTAGTCCACGCCGAGTTCCCGGTGCACGGTGCTGGCGAGGCGCAACACGATTTCCTCGGTAACCTGCTGGATCGAACGGGCAATGTCCATCTCGCGCTGGGTGATCTCGCTCTCGGGCTTGCGCGCCGGCGCGCCAAACAGGCGCTCGAACTTCTCGTTGGTCATGGTCAGGCCGGTGGCGTAGTTGAAATACCGCATGTCGAGCCGGAAGGTGCCGTCTTCCTTCAGATCGAGCAGATTGTCGAGGATCAGATCGACATAGCGGGGTTCGCCGTAGGGCGCGAGCCCCATCAGCTTGTATTCCCCGGAGTTGACCTTGAAGCCGGTGTAATAGGTAAATGCCGAATACAGCAGCCCCAGCGAATGGGGAAAATCGATCTCCCACTGCGGCGTCAGCTGGTTGCCCTCACCCAGCCACACGGAACTGGTGGCCCACTCACCCACGCCGTCGAGACACATCACGGCGGCCTTTTCGAAGGGGCTGGGGAAGAAGGCCGAGGCGGCATGGGACTGGTGGTGCTCGGTAAACAGCAGGGGCGGCAGCTCGCCGGCGCGGCAACCGCCAAGGGCCGCCAGTTCCTTGCGCAGAGTGGACTTGAGCATGAGCTTTTCCTTCAACCACACCGGCATGGCGGCGAGGAAAGAGCGGAAGCCCCGCGGCGCATAGGCGAGATAGGTCTCCAGCAGACGCTCGAACTTGATCAGTGGCTTGTCGTAGAAAACGATGTTGTCGAGTTCATCCAGGTCGAGACCGGCCTCGCCGAGGCAATAGCGAATGGCATTGCCGGGGAAGCGGGCATCGTGCTTCTTGCGCGAGAAACGCTCCTCCTGGGCCGCGCTGACGATCTCGCCATCGACCACCAGTGCCGCGGCGCTGTCGTGGTAATAAGCCGATATGCCCAGTATTGCCTTGTCCAAGTCGTCTCCTCCAGGCGGGGGCGTTTTCCAGGCCCCGACGCATCGTGTGTTATGACTGAAGTTCACTCCAGCGCAAGCATGCCGTGATAAGGCTTACAAATCAGTGAAAATACCGGCGTCCAGCAGGCTGCCTGCATAGCTGGCCGCAAGGGCCTCCACGCCCTGCGGCGTGTAGTGAACGAAGTCGATGAAATACGCCTGCTGGTTGTCCAGCCGGCTGTTGTCGACGAAGACAGCGCCTTCCGCCTCGGCCACCTCCTTCATGATGGCGTTGTAGCGGCGGTGGTGGGCGACGAATTCCTCGTGCAGGGGATAGGTGATGACATCATTGTATGGCTTGACCGCCATGTGCCGAAGAAAGGCTTCTTCGGTATCGAGCAGGGCCTGGCTGCCGAGGACGACGCGGATGTCGTTGTGCCGCGCCAGGGCCACGAAGGAACGCAGGTTGCGGCGAAAGACCGCCGCGGCCACCGGGGGCGGTTCCCTGCCCATCGACTCGCGTCGCAATGGCCTGGCGGTGTCCGGCCTGCGCAGGCGCTCACGGATGAACCAGTAGAGCTGGGAATGCTGGAACAGGATATTGCTCAGGGTATAGCGATCTTCGGCGCCGGGCGCATTGTAGAAAGTGTGCGAGTACTTGTGCGACAGGTCGAAGGCAAAATCGTCCCAGTAAGCGGCAATCAGGTCGTTCACATTGTGGCTCATGATGACGACGTCCGGCTCCCAGGACAGGACATCGAACATGAGCAGGATCAGCGAATGGTTGGTGGCATAGGCCGAATTGGCGACATTGATGACCTCGATATTCCTGCCCGGCAGGGCCGCGCTCAGCTCCCGCTGCAGCACAAGGGGATAGTGGATGCCCGCTTCACGCATGGCATAGCCATTCTCCGTGGTGGAACCGCCAAATACCACGATACGCAGGGTGCCCTCGGGCCTTTTGATGGGAAACAGCTCGCCGTGGCGCGACGCGATCATGCGCTGGCCGTCCTGCTTGACATAGAGCTGGAAACCGAAGTTGCGAAAGGGGATCGAGGAACGAACCTGTGCGTCAACCAGGTTGCGGTGGGAAGAGAAGAAACCGCGCCCGTTCATCATGTCGAAGATGCGAATGCCGATTTCCATCAGCAAAAGGGCGAACACCACGGAAAACAGGCTCAGCAGAATATTCTGCCGACGCGTTGCCTTTACCGCTTGCGCTTGCTGGATTTCGTCTCCCACACCCTGTTCCCTGCCAGACACCGTTCCGGGCTGCTAAAGCTAACTCGGATCCCCCTGGGACACCAAGCCTGCATTGGAACTAACCGAAATGGATCAGGAGCTGTCCGGCGGCAGGCCCAGGCCGCGAAAATAGGCCCTCGCCTCCGCCTCCAGCGCCGTCCACGGCAGCAGTCGGCGCCCACGGTGGGAAAAGCGCAGTTCGATCATGTGGGAATGCACATCCGGGTGGAGGCAGCTCAGGCTCACCACCTGCAGCAACAGGTACAGGGAGGCGCCGCGGTTGATGGCCCCGCGGTCGCGTGCCGCCAGGCGGGATGCAAGGCACTCCATTTGCCTGAAACGCTCGCGCACCTGCCGCGTCTCCAGCAACTCGAAGCGGGGATCGCCCCGGAAGCCATCCCGGCGCCGGGCGAGTCGGGCGAAGAAATCCTCCCCGTCGCGGTACGCGAAGGGAATCGCCAGGAACTGCGCCTCGGCGCCCCAGGAGTCGTCCCAGCTACGACCGTAGCGCACAAAACCAATACGGCTCGGCTGGTGATCCACCACGTACCAGTGCTCACCGGGCGCGAGGATACTGAAGCCGTCCAGCCGATAGGGCCTGCCGGCATCGACGACGGGATCCACGCGTACCCCGGGGACCGCACAAGCGAGGAGATTCAGAACCAGGATAAGAATAAGGCCATGCCGCATGGGCATAGCATAGCGTCACTCAGGGATTGACGAAACGCAGGCCGACGCGATCCGGCTCGACGGTGATGACCTCCATGTCCACGATGGGCGCCTCTTCCGCCATTCCCTGGAGTTGCACCTGCACGATACTGCCGATGGGGGGAATGGGCACGTCCTCGCAGAGGATGTAGATCCCCTTGTCGGTCAGCTCCTGCATCTTCATCATCACCTTGCCGATGTCGGGGTGGCTGACCTCGATGGTGGCGGAACACTTTGCCTGGAAACCGCTGCCGGAACCGCCCATGGCCTCACGCGCCTCCCACGGCCAGTTCTTCGCGAATGGCCTCCATGGTACGCCTGAGGATCATGGAATCGCGCAACATGGCCTCGTACTCGCTCTCTTCCAGCGGCTGGCTGAAGAGAAAACCCTGGATGGTTCTGCAACCCAGCGCATGCAGGTAGGCAAGCTCATGGGCGGTCTCGACCCCCTCCGCGACCACCGACAGGCGCAGGCTGTGCGACAGCGCCATGATGGCGGTGACGATGGCGGCATTGTCGGTCTCGGCGCGCTTGTGCACATCGGTGATGAAGGAGCGGTCGATCTTCAGGGTGTCGATGGGGAATTTCTTCAGGTAGCTCAGCGAGGAATACCCGGTGCCGAAATCATCGATGGCAATGCGAAAGCCCTTTTCCTTGAGTGCATTGAGCACCATGACATTGGACTCCACGTCTTCCATCAGGCAGCTTTCGGTCATTTCGATCTCCAGCAGGCGTGGATCGATGCCCGTCTCATCGACAATGGCGCCGACCCCCTCGGCAAAACCCGGCTGGTGGAACTGCTGCGCTGAGACATTGACTGCCACCGGGACCACCTCGATACCGGCATCACGCCAGCGGCGCTGGGCCCGGCAGGCCTCCCTGATCACCCATTCGCCCACCGGCACGATCAGGCCGCTCTCTTCCAGCGTGGGAATGAACTCCGCCGGGGAAACCAGCCCCCGCTGTCCGTCCCGCCAGCGCAGCAGGGCCTCGGCGCCCACCACCGAGCCCGTGGCGGCATCCACCTTGGGCTGGTAATAGAGTTCGAAGTGTTCGTTTTCCAGCGCTGCCTCCAGTGCCTGGACCAGTTCGTGCGTGGTATGGCGGCGATGGTCGATCTGCTCGTTGTAGAAACGGGCGCTCCCGCCCTCTCCCTGCTTGGCACGGTACATGGCCGTGTCGGCGGCCCGCACCAGGCTCTCGCTGTCACCGCCGTCGGCGGGAAACACGGCGATGCCGATACTCGCCGTGATCCTGATGTGCTGATCGCCGATCTCCACCGGCTGTCCGACTTCCTCACCCAGACGCTGGGCGAGGGCATCCAGTTCCACGGCATCGGCGGGACTGCCCACGGTGAGGGCAAACTCGTCGCCGCCGATGCGCGCCAGCATGTTGTAGTCCCGCACCACTCCGCGCATGCGGTGGGCGACGGTGCGCAGCAGGGTATCACCGGCCTGGTGGCCGTATCGGTCGTTGACGGCCTTGAATTCGTCCAGGTCGATGTACAGCAGGCCGAGCTGCTGCCCGAGGCGTCGCGCGCGGCTGATGGCCTGTTCGAGATTGTCGGCGAAGGTCCCGCGATCCGGCAGGCCGGTGAGATGATCCCGCGTGGCCTGCGCAATGATTTCTTCCTGCTGCGCCGTGATCACCCGTTGCGCCCGGAGTACCAGCAGGAACAACACCGCGTAGGCCGCCAGCATGATGCCAAGCCCTGCATAGACGATGTTCGCCAGGGTCGCCTCGCCCTCCTCGATGAGGCGCCCGGCGTCCACATGAAGCTCCACCACGCCGAGGACGTCCCGGCCGTCGGGCCCATAGAGCGGCAGGTAACTGGAAACGAGACGCGTCCCGGTGATGCCCTCCCGCTCCGCATAGGCCAGATCGCGCGTGGCAAAACGGTTGACCGGCTGCCCCGCCAGCGCGAGGCGGAATTCCTCGTTGCCTTCCTCGATCCGGCCGATGGCATCCTCGTCGCTGGCAATGAGGGTGCGCCCCCGGGTATCGAAGACCTTGATCCCGGTGATATCCGTCCCTTCGGTGAGGGCATGGATGTGCCGCTGCATGCGCGCCCGTATGGCCGCATCCACGACGCCGTCGGCCCCCTCCCGCAGGGTCGCGCCGAAGTCCTCCCACAACTCCTTGCCCACCAGGCGGGCCAGGGCCTGGTTGCGTTCCCCGGCCAGGTGCAGGACATTCTGCTCGAACCAGCCATCCAGCACCGCGGCGAGAGACAGCCCGGCGAGACCGAAGACCACCAGCGCCACAAGGGCATACGTGCGGACCAGGTTGAAAGACGAGGAAGGTGTGGCTGTGGCGGGCATGGCTCTCGCGCACGAAACAGTGCGATGGTCAGGGTTATTTTTCCGTCTTCCCTGTATATCGACCGCGGCGGGGTTTTCTGAACTTCACCGGGCGCCGGCGGGGGTGGCCGCGCACGCGATACGCCAGTTCGGGGGAACGCCTCTCAGCGGGCGCCGGGCCAGCCTTCGCGCAGGGCGCTGAGGGGATAGCGCTCGCCCTCGTACTCGTAGTCCACCAGCACCAGCGCCAGCCCGAGGCGGGTCTGGCGCACGGCCTTGGCATTGAAGCGTATGTCGGGATTGACGGAATCGAGAAACTGGACGTTGATGTGCACGCCCACGGGCAGCACCGGCATGTCGTCGAGTTCCACGAACAGGCCGTGGTCGGAGATATCCGTGGTCGCCCCATCGAGTTCGCCGAACACGGGGTGGCTCAGGCGCACCCGCGCACGGGTGCCCTGTCGGCCCTGCCGCCGGCGCTCAAAGTTTGTTGCCATTTCTGACATCCCTGTGGTTTACCTCGTCGTCAGGGCCGCAGTATATGCAAAAGTGGAAACAGACTGTAGCGATCCCGGCCACATCCCGGCCACAAAGGGCGCACCCGCGCGGGCGGCTTCAGGTGCCGGTATGCCACTGGCGGCGCAGGTCGCGGATCGCCCAGGTCTGGCCGCCGGATTCATAGCTGAGGATGGCCAGCGCGAGGGCGCCTTCTTCCACCCGGGCCACCTCGCAGTTGAAGATGAAATCCGGGTTTCGGGAGTCGAGCAGGACCATCTTGACGGCCTCGCCGGGACGCACGGCCGGCATCTCCGCCACCTCGACGTACACGCCGCCGTCGGAGATGTTGCTGGAGACGCCGTCCACGGCACCGAACTCCGGATGATAGAGCTTCACCCGGGCCTGAACCGTGTGGCGGTTGTGTTTGCGCCGTTCCTGCATGAGATTGTACCCGTCAAAAGCGCGCCGTGACGGTTCACACGCGCCGCCTGACAGCTATATCGGCCCCGCCGGGGGGCGATTTTAGGCTTGCGTGGCCCTTTTCCCCGTTTTTTCAGGGGGGACTTCAGGGTCGCTCGCTCAGGCGCCGCTTCACCAGCCGCAACAGTTCCGCCACCTCGTGTTCCAGGCGCTGGCGGCGGGCCTTGAGGTAGGGACGCAGCTTGCGCCGGCGCAGGAAGGTGAAGAAAACCCGCAGGTTGTCCCAGATGCGGTAGCGATCGCGCCTGAACAACAGGGCCGTGGCCGCCGTCAGCGGGAGGGAGAGGGCATAGAGGATCGCCGCGCTCGTGCCGAGCCAGAGGTAGACCAGCGCGGTCTGCCCGCCCCAGAAGAGGCCGAAAAGCAACAGGCCGACGAGGATCCGCGCGGTATCGTACTGATCGAGGCCGTGGGCGATACGCCGGGCGTAAAACTCGGTGAGCCGCCAGGGCAGCCAGGAA
The DNA here is from genome assembly GCA_027005735.1 of Chromatiales bacterium. Classification (GTDB taxonomy): domain Bacteria; phylum Pseudomonadota; class Gammaproteobacteria; order CAMYNG01; family CAMYNG01; genus HyVt-448. Next base: position 8,197 of record JALTLF010000213.1, read on the forward strand.
TTCAGGGTACCCCACAGGGCCAGCGGCAGGAGGACGAAAAGGATCAGCAGGCTGCGGACGAGAAAGCGGCTCACCACGCTCGGCCGGTAGCGGATGCTGAGCTGGTAGTCGCGCACGCCCCAGTAGCGGCACAGGCGCTCGAACTGGCGCAGGTGCAGGCGCAGGGCCTCGAGACGCTCCGGCGCCTGTTCGCGCAACTGCTGGTAGGCCTGGGTGATCTTCTTCAGGGCGCGAAAGCGCAACTCCATGCTGCGCTGGCGATACTTGCCGTGGCGGAAGGCAAAGAAACGCTCCAGGCTCTGCGCCAGGGCCAGTTCCTCGTGACTCTCGGCATTGAGCGTGACATCTTCCAGTGCCGCGCGAATACGCGCCGTCAGCGCGCGCACCGCTTCCTCGTTCTCCGCTGAAGAAAAGTCGGACAGCTCCACCGGCTCGCCGATCTTGACCAGCACGTCGCTGCGAAAGCGCCCCTTGTTGGTGAAATTGAGTCCCACCGGCAACACCACCGGCTCCACGCCCCGTTGCCTCGCCCCGAGGGCGATGCGCGCCGCGCCGGTGCGCAGCTCACGCAAGCGGGGATCGGAATGGCTCTGCCCCTCGGGGAAGATCAACACCACACCGTTGCGCGCAAATTCCTCGTAGACCCGGGCGAAGGCGGCATCGTTGCGGCGGGTATCGCTGCCGGCGTCCTGACGGCGATAGACGGGAATGGCGCCCATGCCCGCCAGCAATGGACGCAGGAGGACATGGTCGAACAGGCCGCTGCGGGCCAGGGGCTGGATATGTCGCGGCAGCACCGCCTGCAGGATGACGGCGTCGGCCAGCGCGTTGGCGTGGTTGGCGCACAACAGCAGGGGGCGATCCGCCGGCAGCAGTTCCATGCCACTGAGTTCGCAGTGGCGGTAGAAGACCGCCACCACGCCACGGCAGAAGCCGTGCCAGCTCTTGCGCAACAAGGCCGCACATCCCATTCCCTACGATCTCCCTTGACGGATCCGCCACAGTCCCCTGTTGTATCACATTGCCCGCGTGCGACCCACGCAACGGGACCGGCAAGAACCACGGGCGGGCAGCCTGGCTTGCGGGCGGGCTCAGTCTTCGTGCTCGCGGCGGTGGTGCTTTTTCCTCTTCTTGCGTTTCTTGAAATAGCCCGGCGGGTAGGCCTTGCGGTGGCGGTGGTACTCGCGCCAGGGCTCCGGCGTTTCGAGTTCCAGCTCCACGCGACCGCTGAGACGGCCGCGCAGGTGGCGCGGCAGGGTGACCGAGGAAATCCAGCGCCCCCCGGAGAGATAGAAATACATCCCGCGGCGGGTGTCGAAATAGATGGAGACCTCGGGATAGTAATAATAATGGTACACCTCCGCGCGGCGGCGGCCGTAAGCAGGGGCATGGGGCGGGGGCGGTGGACGATGGGCCGGGGGCGGTGGATAGGCTGCCTCGGCTTCCACGCGCACGCCGCCGCCCACCACATGACAGGCGCTCAGGGAAGCCAGCGCGGCGAGCAGGGCCGCAAGTAGACCGATTCGAACAGGGCTATGGCGGGACATCGTTGACTCCTCTGGTAGATCGCGCGGCCCGCGGCGGTGGCGCCCTGCGCCTCAGCCCCGCGTTCGGGTGCGGCTGCCGAGGGCGAATGCCGTCTGCAACAGGCGGTCGCGGTTGAACACCACGCGTCCCTGCCTGAGGCTGAGCGGAGTCTCGGCCACCGCGGCAAACAGACGCTCGTCGATGAGCAGGCGACCGTCCTCGTCCGCCTCGCTGATCCAGCCCGGCAGGGGTTCCTGGCGTACCAGGCGCGCCAGGGCCTGCATGCGAAACAGGGCCGCGCTGGCCTGCTGCGGATCCCTGTCGAAGAAGTCCGAGGCCGTCTCGGCGAAGGCGTGGATATTACCACCCTGCTCGCTGCGCCAGTGGGTGGCGTGGGCAAAGGCCACGAAGGTCTGCCGTGGCAGGACCGTTTCGTTGATATCGCGCAGCACGGCACCGGCGATGGCTGCTGGGGGAAGGGTCTTCATGGCTGTGAAACCGCCGTTTTTCCAAAAACCACATCGCTTGCCTTCAAGTCTACCGCAAAAAACCCGCCGCGTCCGTGTCCGCCGCCTGGAGTTATTTTCCCGTAAAAACAACAGGATATATAATCTCGACCCTATTTCCATTCGCCATCTGTGGAAAGCGACGCCCAGTCGCCGACGATGCGCCGCAGGCGGGCCAGGCCGTCGGTCAGCGCCGCGGGTCCGGGCTGGAGGATCTCCGCCGACTTGATTTCGAAGAGCTGGCCGTGGCGCACCGCGGGGATGTCCGCCCAGCCCGGGCGGGCGCACACCCGCTCGGGACGGAACTTCTTGCCGCACCAGGAGCCGACGATGATGTCCGGCGCGCGACGCACCACCTCGTCCGCATCGGCAATGATGCGCTCGCGTCCCGCGGCCCGGGCCGACAGCTCGGGGAAGCAGTCCTCGCCACCGGCGATGGCGATGAGTTCACCCACCCAGCCAATGCCGCTGATGAGGGGCTCGTCCCATTCCTCGAAGTAGATCCGCGGGCGGTGCGCCAGCCCGGCCATGGCCGCGCGGGTGGCGTCCAGTCCTTCCTGCAGGCGCGCGACCAGCGCCCGCGCACG
>JALTLF010000214.1 GCA_027005735.1 Chromatiales bacterium
GCCTTTTCCAGCTCGTGGGTGTTGAGCAGGCCGCGGCTCAGGGCGACGGCGATGGCGCGGGTGCGCAGGTTGAGGGTCTCGGTGGCCGGGGAGGGGAGGCCGTCGAGATGGTCCACCTCCAGCTTGCTGTACATGGAGCGCAGGCGGCTCTGTACGCCGCGGCGGGAGAGAAAGCGCCGCCGCGCAATGGCGTTGTCCGTGAGGCCGAGAGCGATATCCAGCAGCACCTCGAACTCGGCATCGGTCACCGAGGTATCGGTGCGATTGAGGCGCGCCTGCACCGGGCGCACCGCCGGATCGATCCAGCACTGGCACTCATCGAAGACCGCCTCGATGGCGCGGCGGATGTTTTCGCCGGCATTGTCCTTGAGCACGTAACCATAGACCGTCTCCGACGGGATCATGCGCGAGATGGAACGCAGGTAGATCTCGTCGCTGTACTGGGACCAGAAGACGATGCGCGCGGCGGGATGTCCTTCCCAGATCTGCCTTGCCAGCTCCACGCCGCCCATGCCCGGCATTTGCAGATCGGTGATCACGCGGGGTTCACCCTCCCAGCTCGCCAGCTGCGCCAGGGCCGTCTCGCCGTCCGGCGCCTCGCGGATGGTGCAGTCGGGAAACAGGCCGCGCAGAAAGTCGCGGTCACGGGGGTTGTCTTCGGCTAGCAGTATGGCATCGGCGTTCATGGGGTCGGTTCCTTGGCTGGGCCGCGCTCCAGCGGCAGTGTCAGGGTCACGGCGGTACCGCTGCTGAAGCGCGAGTCATGCCAGCGGATCTCGGCGCCGAGGAGGGCGGCACGCTCGCGCATGTTGGCCAGGCCGTAGCCCGCGGGTTCGCCCAGGTTGACGGGATCGAAGCCCCGGCCGTTGTCTTCCACGCGCAGTGTCAGCCCCTCCGCATCCTCGCTCAGCGTTACCTCGATACGACTGGCCCGGGCATGCTTGAGTGCATTGTTGATGGCCTCTACGGCGATGCGGTAGAGGTTGATCTTCTGCGAGGGCGTGAGCCGATCTTCACGGATCGACGACAGGCTGGCGTAGATCGCCGTGCCCCCGGCAGCGGATCCTTCCAGTGACTTCTTCAGCTTGTTGACATGCCCCTCCAGCGTGGCGCGCAGGCCGAGCAACTCGATGGACTGGGGGTGCAGATCGTCGATGAGGTTACGGATATTGCCCATCACGTGATCGAGCTCGGCGACGACCTCCTGGGTGGCCTCGCCGCCCCTGTCGGCAAGGGTGCGCTTGATGGCGGTAAGATCGGCGAGCAACTGGTCATGCATATCCATGGCGATGCGCCGACGCTCGGCCTCGGCGCCCTCGAGCACCTTGCTGACGGAGACCGTGTGCACCAGCTTGCGTGCCATGTTGGTGAAACAGCCGGCGAGATTGTCCAGCTCGTCCACGTGCGGGCGGGATTCCTTCGGCAGGTTGACGTTGCCCTCGCACAGGGCCTGTGCCACGTTGTAGAGCTTGCCGATGCGCCGCTTGAGGGTGCGGCGCGTGTGCACTGTCATGGCGATGGTCAGGATGATGCACAGCAGTAACACCGACAGCGAAACATAGGTCAACTGGTTGATGATCACCTGCAGGTTGTCGTAGTAGTCCGTGTAGGCCGCGCGCTTGCGTGAACGCCAGGCCTTGTAGACGTTCTCCAGTTGCGGCAGGCTTGCGTCCAGCACGCGCACCACCTTTGCCGGATCGAAGTTATCCGTGTATCGCACCGCGGCCTCGGTGTTGATCATCTGTTCGCGCGTGGCCTCGCTCATCTTGTTGACGCACTGCGGGTAGAGGATGCTGTCGGAGAAGATGCGCGACTGTTCGAGATAGTCGAAGTGCAGATCATCGACATCGGCGCCCTCGGGCGAGAGGAGCTTGTGGGCGAGCACCGACATGCGGTTGCCGGCGGCAATGGCCACGTAGAGGCGGTCAGTGATGCGCGCCCACTGGCGGATGTTCTCGTTTTCCTCGCGGATCACGCCCACCTGGTGGAGGGTGTAGGCCACCAGCCCGAAGAGCAGCACCACCACCGTGACGGGGGCGATGGAGATATGGGTCCTGATGGGAAGCGGGCGCAAGGTGGTTAGTGGATTTTCCGTGATGAAACAACAGCATGCCGGGCAAGGGGAACTATAGTGCAGCTGCCGTGGCGCAACAAGCGCGACCAGTTATAGCCCAGTCCGCGGCGCTCGCCACTGTGGATATGCACAGCCGGCCGCGCCGGGGATCGTCTCAGGATGCAGCCGGTACCTCGGCACGGGCGGTGAGGCGCATGAGCCACAGCAACACCGGTGGGATCAACAGCCACTGGAGAAAAGGCATGCCGCCGATCTCCACCACCGGGACCAGGGGCATGAGCTCGGTATAGCCCCAGGTGCCCTTGATACGGACGTTGCGGATCTCGCTGTAGACGGTGTAGGCCGCGCCCAGCACCGTGAACAGCAGGCCCGCGGACAGGCCGCGCGGCGCCAGTGCCCAGGCCCGGTCGCGGCGCACCAGGGCCACCAGTTCGTAACAGACCAGCAGGATGAGGAGATCCCCCAGGGTACAATGGGCCAGGCCGTAGAGGATGTAGCTCCAGTCGTTCTGGTGCCAGACATCGTAGAGGGGAAACTGCGCGATTTCCCACAACAGCTCCAGCGGCAGGCCCAGCATCAGCAGGCGTACCTCGGGGCACAGGCGCCACACCCGCCGGCACAGGCCGGTGAAGGCCGGATTGCGCGATGGCGACGGCCGGCGCAGTGCCACCACCAGGGCGAGGAGGAAGATCACCGCGGCCACCCAGAAAGCCACCATCTCCAGGCGTTCGAGGTTGCCCATCATCCAGGGCATGTCCATGTGGTCGGGCATGTGGGAGCTCGCGGTTTGAGGTATAAGGATACAACAAAGCGGTGTCGTGCCATTCAGGCCGGGGATCCGGAAAATACCCCAGGCCGGCGCCACCATTATAAATGCGCATAATACATATTATGTTAAATAATACGCATGCAGCGCACCCGCACGCCGGTCCCCTGTTTGGCGCCTCTCCAGCCGATCCTTCACGTTGAACTCCCGGTGTGCTCCATGGTCTGTATTAAGGTACGGACTTTGAGCATCAACGCATTAACGAGAGGATCTGCCTGCCATGAGCCAGCCCCTCACCATCGGCCAGGTGGCCCGGGCCGCCGGCGTCAACGTGGAAACGGTGCGCTACTATCAGCGCGTGGGCCTGATCACGGAACCGCCGAAGCCGCCGCAGGGCTTTCGCCACTACCCGCGGGAGACGGTGGCAAAGATCAGTTTTATCAAGCGTGCCCAGCAGTTAGGCTTTAATCTTAAAGAAATTGCTGAGCTACTGGTACTGGGCGAAGGTCATTGTGACGATGTGCGGGCCCGTGCCGAGGAAAAACGTGCCCATGTGGCCCGCCAGATCGCCGATCTCGAGCGTCTCCGCGATACCCTGGATGGGCTCATCCGAGCCTGCGAGGGCGAGCATGGCGCGTCGGCCTGCCCCATCGTCGAAACCCTCTCGGCCGGCGCGGATCCCGCTTGACACCGTACCATGGTACAGGGATTAGGCTTTCCTTAACGAGACAGCCGGCTGCGACCACCGCGGCACATGCCAACAGGAGCAAAACGCCATGACGGATACCACATCATCGGTTCAGGATGCGACGTCAGTGAACGACACCACTGAAGGCACAGGGCCAACCCGAACACGGGCCTCCGTGATTGGCGCCGTCCTCGCGGCCATTGGCGCCTCCCTGTGCTGCATCGGGCCCCTGGTGCTGCTGGCGCTGGGGATCGGCGGCGCCTGGATAAGCTATCTCACGGCGCTGGAGCCCTACCGGCCCATATTTATCGGTATCACGCTGGTATTCCTGTTCCTCGCCTTCCGCAAGCTCTATCTCGTGCCACGTCGGTGCGCGCCCGATGCGGCCTGCGCCGTCCCGGCGACGCTGCGCAACCAGCGCATCATTTTCTGGATCGTCACCGTAGTGCTGGTCGCCCTGCTGACCTTCCCCTACTACGGTACGATGTTTTTTGAGTAGCCCGCGAAGTCCATGGAGGCCAAGATGTTACGCGCAAGTAAAGTCGTCGTTCTGCTGTTCTTTCTCGTTTCCGCCCTGCCCCTGGCCAGCCTTGCCGCCGCGCCACAGACGGTAGTGCTGGACGTGCCGGGTATGACCTGCCAGTTTTGTCCCATCACCATCCGCAAGGCACTGGAAAAGGTCGATGGCGTCATCGAGGCGAAGGTGGTGTTCGAGACCAAGACCGCCACGGTGACCTTCGATCCGGACAAGACCAACGTGGAGGCGCTGATCAAGGCCACCACCGATGCCGGTTATCCCTCGACAGTGAAAAAACCATGAGCCGGAAAGAATTTTGGGGCCGGCATCGCTGAGCAATGGCAATGGCGGCGGGCTTACCGGGCAGCGAGCAGATCAGTAGTTACATTGCCGATTTTTTCCCGCGCCTCGATGCGGATGAGCAAGCCCTCTCGCTGACGCTCTACCGGCTGCTGGCCAGGGGCAGGACATCCGGGCACTTTTCTGCTCCCACTTGCGGATGCCTTCACCATTGGCGCAATGGTCAATCGCCGGCGCTACCCTCGGCTTAACACCTGAGAGGCCTCAGGTACCTGTCAGTTCCTTGCCAGGCGATGATGCGGGTGAGGGATGATGTCCAGCCCCGGATCATAGACCCCTGTCTCGACATGGAACAGTCCCAGCATGGTGTGAAAGATATTGTCATGGGTGTATCGGCCCTGGCTCCTGGCGAGCAGCCCCTTCAGACCTTGCGGGCCCGGATCGAAGTTGTCGCCGAACCACATGATCAGGGGAACGTGTTTCTGGTTGTCCGGGGCCATGAAGTACGGCAGGCCGTGCAGGTAGAGGCCGTACTCGCCCAGTGACTCGCCGTGATCGCTGGCGTAGATCATGGCGGTTCTGAATTGTGGCGTGTTGTGCTTGAGCAGGCCGATGACCTTCGACAGGAAATAGTCGGTGTAGAGAATGCCGTTGTCATAGGTATTGGCGATTTCCTCGTCCGTGCAGTCCTCCAGCTGGTTGGTCCGACATACCGGCGTAAAGCGCTCGAAGGCACGGGGGTAACGCTTGTAATAGGCCGGACCGTGGTTGCCCATCTGGTGCAGGACGATGAGGATGTCGCCCTCACGGTGTGAATCGATGTAGTCCTGCAGACCGGCCAGCATGCCTTCATCACGGCATTCCTCGTCACACACGGGGTTGACCTCGGGGCTGCGGAAGTCCTCGTAGGGCACCCGCAGGGCAACCCCCTTGGAACTGGAGTTGTTGTCCCGCCACAACACGTTGACCCCCGCGCGATGCAGGATATCCAGCACGTTTTCCGTGGCTGCGGCATTTTCTTCGTCGAAGTCCTGCTGCGAGAACACCGAAAACATGCAGGGCACCGAGATGGCAGTGGACGTGCCGCATGACCACATGCTCTGGAAGCTGATCACCCTCTCCTTTTTCAGTAAAGGATTGGTCTCCCGCTCGTAACCGTTCAGGGAAAAATGATCGGCGCGCGCCGTCTCCCCCACCACCAGGATGACGAGTTCGCGTTTCTTGCCGCTTCCCACATCACGAATGCGAGGCGCCTCGGCGATGCGCTGAAATTCACGGTGACCACCTGCCAGTGCACGGCTGCCATAGCGGGCCAGCGAGTACATGTGGTAGGCGGGATTGGCGTAATAGCGCAAGGGCTTGTGCTCACGGAAGAAGGACGCGTAGGAATCGCCAAAGCTGAACAGCATGACCGCAATGGTGACGAACGCGATACCCAGCAGCTTCAGGCGTGCCATCAGGTTGGCGCGCAGGGGCGCCTCTCGCAGGGGGAGGCGCAGGATCAGCCAGGCCGGCAACAGCCCAAGCAGGAACACGTAAAGCAGCAGGCGAAAATTGAACAGGTCGAGGGATTCCGACAGGTTGGTGTGCAGCACGTTGTCGATCATCTGCGCGTCGATAACGACGTTGTAGCTGTCCATGAAGCAGGCCGCCAGGGCGGACAGGATCAGCACGCCGATCAGCACGGGCTTGATGGTATGGCGGGTACACAACAGGCCAAGGAAAATCACGGCCACCGCGGTGAACAGGACGACCACGGAGGCGAGAAACAGGAGACTGCGGAGCGTCACCGGATAGGCGGCAAAAAAGTTCTCGAAGAAGGCAAAGTTGCCGAAGGCCATGATGAACACGGCGGTGAGGACGATGAGGACGGACTGGCTGATGGGTTTCATGGTCTCGGGGACAGGGCTGCGGCATTCTGGCGGACCGTACTGGTACTGCCCGCATGAGTTTACGCTATTCGTGCATGCAAGGATGGTGCCTGTATCCGGCGAGCCGCTTTCCTCCGCCTCGGCTCCCGGACTCTACATAGCATACTTTGTCGAGCTTAACACTGGATTAAGCCTCATAATCCATGTATAATGCATCAGTTTGCCGTTATAGTGTATAGATAACACCATAAAAATAGCAAATCAGGATGGATTAGACATGATTACAGCCGGACAGATGCGCGCCGCCCGGGCCCTGTTGGGCATCGACCAGCGTCAGCTCGCCGACGCCGCGGGCCTGTCCCTGCCGACCATTCAGCGCATGGAAAGCAGCGACGGGCAGGTGCGTGGCAACGTGGATTCGCTGGTCAAGGTGGTCGAGGCCCTGGAGAAGGCCGGTATCGAACTCATCAGCGAGGGTGCGGAGAGTACCGGCGGCGGTCGAGGAGTCAGACTGCGCTAGATTGCAGTAACCTGGAGAAAAATGAATGAACCTGGTCTGGAACAGGCTGTTGCCTTTTCTTGCGTGGCTGCCGGGGGTCAACCGGCAGATCCTGAAAGCTGACTTTGTCGCCGGTTTGACCGGTGCCATCATCGTCCTGCCCCAGGGCGTGGCCTTTGCCACCATTGCCGGCATGCCGCCGGAGTACGGGCTCTACGCGGGCATGGTTCCCGCCATCATTGCCGCCCTGTTCGGCTCCTCGCGCCTGCTGGTGTCCGGGCCGACCACCGCGGCGTCCATCGTCCTGTTCTCGTCACTCAGTGTCTTCGCCGAGCCGGGCAGTGCCGACTACGTCACCCTTGCCCTGACGCTCACTTTCATGGTGGGCGCCATCGAACTGGGTCTCGGGCTGGCGCGCATGGGCGCGCTGGTCAACTTTATCTCCCACTCGGTGATCGTTGGCTTTACCGCCGGCGCGGCGATCCTGATCGCGGCCAAGCAGTTGAAAAACTTCTTTGGCGTGACCATCGAGGGTGGGGGTCACCTGCACGACATTCTCATCAAGTTCGGCCAGCAGATCACGGAGATCAACCCCTGGGTGACTGGCGTGGCCCTGGCGACGCTCCTCAGCGGTATCGCGGTGAAGCGCTGGTGGCCGAAGATGCCCTACCTCATCGTTTCCATGCTGGTGGGCAGTTTTCTCGCCTGGGGCCTGAATCGCTGGCTGGGCTTCGAGCAGACGGGCATCAGCACGGTGGGCGCCCTGCCCCGCAGTCTGCCACCCCTGTCGGCGCCGGATCTGTCACTGGAAACCATCAAGAACCTCATGCCGGCCGCCATCGCGGTAAGTCTCTTCGCGCTGACCGAGGCGGTGTCCATCGGCCGCGCGCTGGCGGCCAAGACCGGGCAGCGCATCGATGGCAACCAGGAGTTCATCGGCCAGGGCCTGTCCAACCTGTTTGGCGCCTTTTTCTCCAGCTACGTCGCCACCGGTTCCTTCAACCGCTCGGGGGTGAATTACCAGGCAGGCGCGAAGACGCCGCTGGCCGCGGTTTTCGCCGGTGTCCTGCTCGTGGGCGTGGTCCTGCTGGTGGCGCCGCTTGCCGCCTACCTGCCCAACGCCACCATGGCGGGTATCCTGTTCATCGTCGCCTGGGGACTGATCGATTTCCACGAGATCAAACACATCTTCGCAAGCAGCAAGCGGGAGATCGCCGTATTCCTGGTGACCTTCCTCGGTGCCCTGTTCCTCGAGCTGGAACTGGCTATTTTCGCCGGCGTGCTGCTCTCGCTGATACTCTACCTGGAACGTGTGTCCAAGCCGCGTATTGTCACGCGCGCGCCGGATCCACGCCTGCCCCGCCGGGCCTTCTCCAGTGATCCCACGCTGCCCCAGTGCCCGCAGTTGAAGATCATTCGTATCGATGGTTCCATCTTCTTTGGCTCGGTAAACCACGTGCAGGAGGCCTTCGATCGCTTCCGCAAGCAGAACCCGGAGCAGAAGCACCTCGCCCTCGTGGCGCGGGGGATCAACTTCGTCGACCTGCAGGGCGGCGAGGCCCTGGTCGCCGAGGCAAAGCGGCGACGTGCCGACGGCGGTGACTTCTACCTCATCGACGTCAAGCAGGGCCTGTGGGACGATCTCGAACGTTGCGGCTGCCTCGATGAAACCGGCGCGCGCAATGTCTTCATGTCCAAGACGGCGGCGATCCGCGCCATATTCCAGAAGCTCGACCGCAATATCTGCAAGACCTGTACGCGGCGCATCTTCGAGGAATGCCAGTCCGTCGAGTACGAGGGCGAGGAAAGCCTGCCGGAGAAGCAATAGCACATGCCCGTGTCGGCCACGGTGGGTCGGCACGGGCGCCCGGTGACGACTTTCCTGGCCCCGGGAACCGTGGGGACGTGCAGGTGAAGAACAACAACAACTTTCACATTCACCGCCGGCGCAACAAGGCCCTGGGCGTGCCCGAGCTCATTGCCATCGCGCTGGGCGGCATGGTCGGTGGCGGGATCTTCACCGTCCTTGGTATCTCCGTCGCCACCATCGGCGCCTGGACGCCGGTGGCGATCGCCGTCGGCGGCGCCATTGCGGCGCTGGCGGCCTATTCCTATATAAAGCTCGGCGTATACTACCGGGACGAAGGGGCCACCTACGCGTTCTACAAGAAGACCTTTCCGCGCACTCCCTTTGCGGCCTCCCTCATCGGCTGGTGGGTGATCTTCGGCTATATCAGCACCCTGGCATTGTATGCCTACACCTTCGCCTCCTATGCCATCGCCGACTTCGCCTTTGCCGATGTCGAGTGGGTGCGCAAGCTGGTGGCAGGCGGCATTATTCTGGCCTTCACGCTGGTCAACCTGTGGAGCGTGAAGGGCATGGGGCGCATCGAGGATCTCATGGTCTACACCAAGCTGGCGATCCTGGTGCTCATCTCCGTGGTACTCGTCATCAACGGCAAGACGACCATCCCCGAGCTCATCGAAAACGACCATCAGTTCTCCGTCATGGGGATCCTCATCGTTGCATCGGTGACCTTCGTGGCCTACGAGGGCTTCCAGCTGGTGATCAATGCGGTCAACGAGATGGAGACGCCGGAGCGCAACATCCCCCGGGCCATCTACGCGGCCATCGTGCTGGCGGTGGCGATCTATGTCATCATCGCCCTTGGCGCCATCCTTGCCATCCCCTTCGACGACATCGTTCGCGACCAGGAATACGCCCTTGCCGCCGGCGCGCAGGACGTGCTGGGCGCCTGGGGAAGCGGCCTGGTGATCGCCGGCGCGCTACTTGCCACCAGCAGCGCCATCAGCGGCACCATTTTCGGCGCCTCCAGGCAGATGGCGGTGATCGCCCACGATGGTTACTTTCCCGCCATTCTCGCCAGGCGGCGCGCGCGCATTCCCGTCCATGCCATCATCAGCATGGCGCTGTGCGCCTTTGCCCTGATCCTCGTCGGCTCCCTGCGCGTGATCCTCGAGTTTGGCAGTGTGACCTTTTTGCTGGTATCCCTGATGATGGCCTGGGCCAACTTCCGCATCCGGGAGAAGACGCGCTCTTCCACCCTGGTGACCCTGCTCGCCATCCTTGGACTGCTGGGCGGTACGGTATTCATTTTCTACTATGAAATGAGCACGCAGCCGGAACAGCTTGTTTTCATCGGCGGCCTGTATGTCCTGCTGTCGGTTTCCGCCTGGCTGTTCGCACGCTACCGGAGAGACCACCCCCTGTAGGTCATCGCACACGGGCGGGGAAGGATGAACGTCGCCCCTGCGGGTGGTATAGTCGGGCGGACGGTGGCGCCGGCATGTTTCCCCCTCAAACCGCGGAGAATTGTTCCCCTTGGAAACCCAGAAAGAGTTCCTCACCCTGCGTGAACACATCCAGGGCGTTATCGTGGGTCAGGCGGCGCTCATCGATCAGATCCTCGTCGGCCTGCTGACCGGTGGCCATCTGCTGCTGGAGGGACCGCCCGGCGTGGCCAAGACCACCGCCGTCAAGGCGCTCGCCAGCGGGGTACACGCCAGTTTTCAGCGTATCCAGTTTACTCCGGACCTGATGCCCTCGGATCTCACCGGTAGCGAGATCTTCGATCCCCGTGAATCGCGTTTCGAATTCTCCCCCGGCCCCCTCTTCCACCAGATCGTGCTGGCCGACGAGATCAATCGCGCGCCGCCCAAGGTCCAGTCGGCGCTGCTGGAAGCCATGGAGGAACACCAGGTCACGGTGGGCAATACCACCCACCCCCTGCCCGAGCTGTTCGTGGTCATGGCGACCCAGAATCCGCTCGAACAGGCAGGCACCTATCCTCTGCCCGAGGCCCAGCTCGATCGTTTTCTGTTGCACGTCCTCATCGATTATCCCGACGAGGACGAGGAGTTTGATATCCTGCAACGCGATCGCGAGAGCCACTTCGGTGAAGATGCCGAAGGGATCGAAACACGTCTGCATCCGGCGACGGTATTGCGGGCGCGCCGCGAGGTGGCCGAGATCCACATCGAGCCGGAACTGGAAAAATATATCGTGCGCCTGGTGCAGGCGACCCGCCAGCCAGAGCAGTGGCGGCCGGAATGGCAGGACTACGTGGAGTACGGCGCCTCGCCACGTGCCAGCCTGGCACTGGTGCGCTCCGCCTCCGCCCTGGCGTACCTGAACGGGCGTGACTATGTCGTGCCGGACGACATCCTTGCGCTCGCCCCCTCGGTCCTGCGTCACCGGGTATTGCCGGCGTTTACCGCACGCAGCGAGGGCCTCGACAGCGACGCCATCATCGCGGCGCTCCTCGAGGCCATCCCCGTTCCCTGATCATGGTCGTTCCGCTGCGCGAAAGGCCACCGCATCCCCACCGGAGGGGACCGGCAAGCCGCATGCACCGCTTGCGAAGACTGCTTGGCCATATCTTCCCCGCGCGTCCCGGCGGCGGCCATGTTCCCGCCCGCGAGCCCTTGCTGGACGACATGGATCTGCGCCGTATCCGTGAACTCGCCCTTTCCCCCGCGGCCCACCTGCCCCTCGGCGCACGGGAGAGTCACGCGATACTCGCCGGCGAGCGGCAGGCGCCGTTCGCCGGGGGCGGGATCGAATTTGCCGAGCACCGCGCTTTTCAGCCCGGCGATTCCCCGCGTTTCATCAACTGGCGTCTCTATGGTCGCAGTGGACAGTTGTTCGTGCGGCGTTTCCAGGAGGAACGGCGGGAACAGCTTTTTCTCCTCATCGACCAGCGTGCCGCCATGTGGTTTGGCACCCGCCGACGCCTGAAGGTGGCGCGGGCGCTGGCGCAGGCCGTCTTCCTCGCCCAGGTGGCCGAACACAGGCAGATGGAGATCGGCGCAGCCGTGCTGTCGGATCACCTGGACTGGCATGCGCCGCGACGGCGTTTCGCCGCACTGGCGCCGCTGTTCGCGCAACTGAACCGGCAAGCCGATCCGGTCGGCCTGTCCCGGCATGAACCCGCCCTGAATGCGATCCTGCCCCAACTGGCGCTGCGGATCCCACGGGGGAGCACCGTGTGCCTCATCAGCGACTTTCACGATCTCGATGCCGACAGTGTCGCGCTTCTCCATGCCCTCGCCCGGCACCATTCGCTGACAGCATTCCACGTCCAGGATCCCATCGAGTTGCAACTGCCGCGACAGGGGCGTTATAGCATCGCCGATGCCGCGCGGCCCGACGTGACACGCGTCATCGACTGCGACGATGCGGCCCGGCGTCGCCAGTGGCAGGCAAGACTCGATGAAAGGAACGCCCGCCTGCGCGACTGGCTGGGGCAGGGCGGCGCCATCTGTCATCACTGTCTGACCACGGACGACTGGCAGGATCTGCTTCATCCCGGCCGGAGTGATACCTGATATGGCCATGCCCTCCCCGGCCGGCGGATCAGACGGCGGACCGGCCAGCTGGATCGACATCCTGCCGCCACCCGAGGCCGATCCCCTTGGGCCGGGGATGATCCTCTTCATGGTGGTGGTCCTTGTCCTGGGCCTGCTGCTGGCATGGCTGGCGTGGCGTCATCCGAAGTTGCGCGGCCTGGCGGGAATGCACCGGCTCATGCGGCGGTGGCGACGCGGCGCCATCGCACCGCGCCAGTCCCTCTATCAGGCCGGGCGACTGTTGCAGACGGCCTGGTCGGCAAATCGGCTCGAGGATCTGTCGCCGCCGAAGGCGGACGCGGATGCGTGGCGGGGCTTCTGTCGTCGATTGCGGGAAGCGCAGTTTTCCGCCCGTGAGCCGGATGGGGAGAGCGTGGCAGGGCTCCTGCGCGAGACCCGGCGCTGGTTGCGGGCGGCTCCGCTGAGGAAGCGTGCGCATGACGGGTGAGATCGTTTTCCAGCAAGCCAACTGGCTGGCCCTCCTCCCCGTGGCCCTGCTGGCCTGGGCCGTGCTGGCATGGCGTTTCCCGCACATGCTGGTGGACTTCGCCGCCCCCTGGCGCATGCTTGCCCGGCGAGTCTATCGCCACCCCTTGCTGGCGGGTCAGTTGGCGGGCGAATCGGGGCGGCCGCGATCATCCTGGTACGCGTGGGGGATGCGCTGGCTGGCCTGGCCGGGTTTCATCGTGCTGGTACTGCTGGCCCTGGCGGCGCCGGTGCAAAACGGCCAGCGGCTCCCGGATCCGCCTTCCCATCGCGATATCATGTTCGTCATCGATACCTCCATCAGCCTGGTGCTCAGGGACTATGTGCTCGGTGGCAGGCCGGTGTCGCGCGAAAAGGTTCTCAAGGACGTGCTCGCGGGTTTCGCGCGGGACCTGCGCGGCAACCGCCTCGGCCTGATCGCCTTCTCGGAGCAGGCCTATACCTGGGTGCCGCTCACCGAGGACCACGCCCTGTTGCGTTATCAACTGGCACGCCTGGCGCCGGCACGGCTGACCGGGCGGACCAGCCGGCTGGGTGAGGCCCTGCTCTATATCGCCAAGCGCCATGGCAGGACGGCGGCGGGTGCGTCGCCGCCGGTCTTCGTGCTCATCAGCGACGCCAACCGTCCGGGGCGTGAAATCGATCCACGCGTTGCCGCCGCCTGGCTGGCGAAGCAGGGTATCGTCCTGCACACCATTGCCCTCGGCGCCGGGGCACGCGGCGCCGTGGAAGGCGGGCCTTCGGATCTCATCTACCAGCCAATGAATATCCAGTTACTGGAAGAAGTGGCCGCGGCGGCCGGCGGCAGCTTTTTCTGGGCGCGGGACAGGGCGAGTCTCGATGCCGCGCTGTCGGTGATCCGCGCGACGGCGAGATCGCCGGACACACCGCTGCCGGAGTACGTGGCCATCCCCCTCTATCCCTGGGCGCTGGGGACGGGACTCCTGTGGATCCTGCTGTGGCAGGTTCCGATCCTGCTACGCGGACGTGATAGCTCGGCGGGGCCATGATGGATCTCTCCGCCGTCGTCCTGCGCCAACCCCTGTGGCTGCTGCTGGCACTGGTGCCGTTCGCGGCCCTGTTGCTGGCATGGTTGCGGCAGGGTTTGCGTGGTGACGGATACGCGGAACGCCAACTCCTGCCCTGGGCGCTCATGGGAAGCCGGCGATCCCGCGGCGAGATCCTGCGACGGGTGTTGCTCGTCCTCGCCTGGGCGGGATTTGCCCTGGCCATGGCCGGTCCCCGCGAGGCCCTGCGGAGCTGGCAGGCGGATCACGCCCGGGACGTGCCCGTGGTGGTCCTGGTGGACGTCTCCCGTTCCATGGCGGTGATGGATGGCGGACTGAGCCGCATCGCGCGGGCACGCATCGAGCTCCTGGATCTGCTGAAGCAGGTGAAGCATGTGCGCATGGGGATCACGGTGTTTGGCGCCCGCGCGCACCTGCTCGCCCCGCTGACCCATGACCGCGTCCTCCTGCGGCACTATGTGGGCCTGTTGCGCACCGATCTGTTGCCCACCGCGGGTTCGGACATCGACATGGCCCTCGCCAGCGCACAGGGGCAACTGGCGGACGCCGGCATGCCCGGCGCCATTCTGCTCATCAGCGATGGCGACTATCAGCTCGACGCCGAGGCCCGCGCGAGGTTGGAGACACGGCTCGGCGCCCTGCGTCGTGCCGGCATTCGTCTCTACGTGCTCGGCGTTGGCAGCGAACAGGCGCGGGCCATTCCCGATGCCGCCAAGGGCTGGCTCCACTACCGGGGAAAGGCGGTGACCACGCGGCGTGACCGCCGGCTGCTGCGGCGACTGGCCGAGGTCGGTGGCGGCCGCTACAGCGACGCGCAAAATGGCAACGGGGACTGGGCGCGACTCTATGGCGAGGGGATCGCCGGGCTGTTGCGCCGTGACGGCGGGCACGTGGCAGGCGGGCGTGAATACGTCCTCTGGCGTGAGCTGTATCACTGGCCCCTGTTGTTCGCAGCCGGCCTGTTCCTCCTCGCCCATCTTCGCCGTCCCCGGGCAGGGGGACAGGTCGTCGTCCTGTTGCTGCTCACGCCCCTGCTGTTCTCCCCGCCGCCGGCGTCGGCCGACGACGCGGCGGAGGCCTATGCGCTCGGCATGCAGGCCTGGGCGCGAGGGGATTTTGCCGACGCTCAGGCACGTTTTGCGCGGCTGCCCGGCTATCGCGCGCGCATGGGAGAAGGCGCGGCGCGCTACCGGCAGGGGCAGTACCGCGGGGCCGCCACGGCGTTCATCCAGGCCGTGCTGCAGGCAACGGATGATGATCAACGCAGCCGGGCCCTGTTCAACCTGGCCAACAGTTACTTTCGTCTCGAAGACTATGCGCAGGCGGCCAGCCTCTACGAGGACGTGTTGCGTTACCGCCCCGCCTGGCAGGCGGCGAAAAACAATCTCGAGTTCGCCCGCGCCCTGCAGGCACGCGTGGAGGCGGCGACGATCCCGCGCGCCGGGGGCCGGGCCGGGCGGGGGCCGGGATCGGCGCGCCTGCCCCCTGGCAGTGATCCCGGCGAGGGCGGCGTCGGCCTCGACGAGGCGGCCACCGCGATGCCTATCCTGCCGCCCCTGCCCGCCTCGCCGCGGGAGAGCACCGACGCCGCCGATGCCGCCGCGGTGGGCGGGGCCGAACGCTATCGCGACGAGGCCTGGACCTACACCATCGATGACATGGCCTTTCTGCCGCAACAACTGGAACGTCTCTCCGGCGACGAGGCGGTGATCTGGCAGCGCCTGTTCGAGGCCGAAGAAGGATTTCACGCCCCCCTCGAGACACCGCGCGCGGTGCCGGGAGTGAGGCCATGGTGAGTCGGCGTGGGCACATTGGATGGGTGATCCTCGCTCTGCTGCTCCTGCCGCTGGTGGTGGCCGCGGCGCCGGCACCGGATCCTGTACCGGATCCGGCACCGGATCCCGCCCTGCGCGTGACGCTCTCCGCGCCGCGGGTGGAACTGGGAAAGTCCTTCCAGCTTCGGGTTTCCGCCCCGGCCAACGCGCCTGCGCTCGCGGAACTGGATCTCGCGCCCCTGTCCCGTGACTTCGTGGTGGAGGAAAGGGAAGCCGCCGTGGATACCGCGACGGGGAGACAGACACTGCGCCTGCGCCTGTCCCCCACCGCCACGGGCACCTTGCGCCTGCCGGCCCTGCAACTGGGTCCCCTGCACAGCGCGCCGATGGGCATCGAGGTGACGCCGGCGGTGGATCCCAAGGTCCGTGCACCCGTTTATGTGCGCACGCAGGTGGATACGCGAACGCCCTGGCAGGGCCAGCAGGTGCGCCTGCGCATGGAAATCACGGCGCCGGTGGCGATCCTCAAGCTGCAACGGGACGCGCCCGACATCCCGGGTGTCCGTCTGCTTCCCCTGCCCCGTTCCACCGAGGCCGTGATAGTGGACGGCCGCGCCATGACACGCCATGTCCTGCAATGGGCGCTGTTCGTCGATACACCCGGCACGCGGCGCCTGCGTCTGCCGGCGGTGGCCTATGTTCGCGACGGCATCGTCACGCACCGTTTCCATTTTCCCGACACGGTGTTCGAGGTGCACCCCCTGCCCATCTACGTGCCTCCCACCATGAACATCGGGCGCGTCAGCGTCGAGCACCTCGACGCCCTGCCCCGGCTGGGTTTCAGCCAGGAACTCATGGTCTGGCGCCTGCGCCTGCGTGGCGAGGGGGTACCGGCCGCCCGCCTGCCGGATGTCAGCGCCCTGCACGGCGGCACGGACGCCATGCTGATCTACCCGCCGCGGGTACGGCGCCGCGACGAAGCCGCGCATGGGGGCCTGCGCGGCGAGGCGGTATTCGATGTCCCGTTCAAGGTGGTGCGCAGTGGCCTGGTGCGCAGCCCCGAGGTGGTGGTGCGCTATTTCGATCCGGTGCGCGGCGTGCTGGGTCAGAGCCGGCTGCCGTCGCGCCTCCACCTGTTCCTGCCACGCTGGCTGGCGTGGTCGCTCGCCGTGGTCCTGTTACCCATCCTCGCGCGACTGGCATGGCGGCTCGCCGCCCGACTGTGGCGGCGCTGGCGCAAGCTGGCCGAGTACACGAGGATCCTGCGAGCGCTCGCCGAGGCCGACAGTCCGCACGCGCTGCGTGCCTGTATCGCGCGCAGTGCCGCCGTGGAAGGCTGGCCCCCGGGTCTCAGCGTGCGTGGCTGGCATGGGCGCTGGCAGGCGACGTATGGCGCCGTCGTCCCGGCACCCATGGCGTCGTTCCATGCCGCCCTGTACGGGGGCAAGGGTGGAGACGGCATCACGGAAGACATGCGGCAATGCCTGCAGGCATTGTTTCGATACCGCCGGCGACACCTGTGCGGCCTGGCCTGGGCACGGCGCGGCGGGATCAGCAGGGCAGGCGCAGGCAGAAGCAGGCGCCTCCGCCGGGATTGTTGTCCGCGGTGATGCGGCCCTGGTGCAATTCGACGATGCGCCGGCTGAGCGAGAGGCCGATCCCCAGTCCTTTCTGGTGATGCAGGATATTGTCGACGCTGAACTCGGCGAACAGGGTGTTGAGGCGTTCGACCTCGATGCCCGGTCCCTGGTCGGAGACCGCGAGGACGTACTCTGCGCCCTCCACCCGGTCTTCCACTTCCACCACCGTCCCCTGCGGCGAATAGCGCAGGGCGTTTTCCAGCAGGCTCCACGCCGCCACGCGGAGGAGCTCGAAGCTGGCGGTGAAACAGGTCTCGGTGTTGCGCCGGAAGGTGACGTCCTCGCGGCGCCCGGGCGCCAGGCTGGCGAGTTTCTGTTCCAGCGAGCTCATGATGTCGTTGCTGTAGACCGGGTGTTGCTCCCAGGCAGTCTCGGAGCTCAGCTCGCTGAGCATCAGCACGCGGGCGATCTTTTCTTCCATGAGCAGACTCGCCTCGCGCACCGCGGCGATCATCTCGCGACTGGCCTCGGGCAAGTCGGGTTCGGCGGCAATCATGGAGGCATAGGAGGAGATGGCATTGAGCGGAGTACTGGTCTCGTGGGTGATCAGGGAGCGGAACTGCCGCTTGAGTTCCTCCACCTCGCTGTCCGCCCGGAAGCGCGACAGGACGGTGAGCCACGCGCACAGCTCCGCGGCATCGATCCCCGCAGCGATGATCTGCGCCACGCCCTGTTCATGGAGCCGGATACGTGTGGCGGCATCAGCGGTATCGTCGCTGAGGACGACGATCTTCATGCTGTCGAGACCGTCTTCACGGCGCAGCGCCTCGATGGTCTCTGCGAGTTGCTCATCGAGTTCCGCGACCCGCAGGAGGAGGATCCCGGGGCGCAACTGCCTTACCCTGTCCGGGAGATCAGCGTCGAATGCGCAGTGGCGCAGGGTAAAGGCCTCGCCGAGGCGCGCGGTGAGCGAGGCAGTGGCGATTCCTTCGCGGGTGGCGAGCAGTAGCCGTGTGTTTTCCATCAGGTGCCTTCCCTGGTCGTGGTGTGACGTGCTGACGGGACGTCAGTGACGAGGCTGGAGAGCATTGTCCTCCCTTTTCGCTAAAGTAATATATAAAGTGTGTCTCCTGCCTGTCTTTTCGGCATCCCGCCACGGTTCTTTACCGCGGAAAACGGCATCAGTCTGGCGGACCAGAGGCCAGGCGGTGCGCCTGGCGCGTGGTCTCCGGCAGCCGGTAGCGCGTCAGGCACTGCATGACGATGCGGCGGCAGCTTTCGTGCCCGATGCGATGGCCGGGCGAGACGAACAGGGGTTTGACGCGGCGGCGGGTGCGCAGCACCCAGCCCAGTTGTTCGTCGCCATCCATGAGCGGGCTGGCCTCACCCTTTTCCTCACCCGGTTCAGTATAGTCGCCGCACAGGCGGGACTTGGCCACGCCGATGGCAGGCAGATCGGTGAGCACGCCCAGGTGGCAGGCGATGCCGAAGCGCCGTGGGTGGGCGATGCCCTGTCCGTCACACAGCAGCATGTCCGGGGCCTGCGCCAGCCGTCGCAGGGCATCGATAAGGGCGGGGATCTCGCGAAAGGACAGATAGCCGGGAATGTAGGGGAAACGGGTTTCCCGCCGGGCGATGGCATGTTCCACCAGTTCCAGCCCGGGGAAGGACAACACGGCCACCGCCGCGCGGGTGATGGTGTTGTTTGCCTCGAAGCCGACGTCCACGCCGGCGATCCGGCGCAACTTGCCAAACGCGTCCTTTATCCTTACTCTCTGTTTCAACGATTCCTGAATGCGACGCGCGTCCTGAACCTTCAGGTCGTCCCATTCATGGCCGATACGCTGTGGTGGCCACATCGGTGGCGTCTCCCGGTAAACTGGTAGCCAGACTGGTAGCAAGGGTAGTCTGCATGCGAGTAGTTCAATATAGCCTCTCCCTCCTGCTGATGATATGGCTGGTCTTGCCGGCATGGGCCGCGGAACCTGATGGCCGCACACTCTACGAGGAAAATTGTGCCGCCTGTCATGGCCTGCGCGGCTTTGGCGGCGTGGGCGTGCCCCTCGCGCTGGAGGGCTTCCAGCGCGTGGTGACCGACGAGTACCTGAGGAAAACCATCAGGCTGGGTCGCCCGGGCCGCGTCATGCCCGCCTTCACGCGCCTGTCCGACGACGAGGTCCATGCCATCATCGCTTACGTGCGCAGCTGGAACAATATCCCCTCGCCGGTCTACAGCGATACCCCTGTCCGCGGTGATGCCGCCCACGGCAAGCAGCTGTTCGCCAGACACTGCGCCGCCTGCCACGGCCCCGAGGGGATCGGCGGCAAGGGCACCGGCGTGACCTTTTCCCGTCCCCGCGAGGCCCCGCTGATCGCACCGGCGCTCAACAACGCGGGTTTCCTCGCCGCCGCCTCCGATGCCATTCTGCGCCAGACCCTGCTCAACGGGCGGCGCGGCACGCCCATGCCGTCGGCCAGGGAGCTTGGCCTGTCGGATCAGGATATCAACGACGTGGTGGCCTACCTGCGCACCCTCGGCAAGGGCACGCCCGAGCTGACCGACTGGGAGACCGAGCCCACCTATCTCGTCGTGGAGACCGACATTCCCATCGAACAGGCGGTGGAGAACGTCAAGCGGGCCGTGCTGGGGGTCAATTTCCGCCTCATCCGTATTCAGTACCTCAACCAGGGCCTGGTGCCGGCGGGCAAGGAGAACAGGCAACAGGTCATTGTCTATTTTTGCAATTTCGATTTTCTCTACGAGGCCCTGGCCATCGATCCGCGCGTTGGCATTTACCTGCCCTGCCGGATCACCCTCGTCCGTGAGGGGGGCGTGACGCGCATCATGGCGGTCAACCCCAAGCGTATCAGCCGGATCTTCAACAACCGTGAATTGATCCGCGCCTGCGGCGAAATGAAGGAAATCTACGAACAGATCCTCGACGAGGCCTCGCTATGAAAGGTATCGGGAAAGGGCGTGGTAGCCTGCTGCTCGTTCTCCTGCTGGGCCTGGCGTGCCTCACGGCGCAGGCCGACGATCTCATCATGGTACGTTCGGCACAGGATTTTCCCGAGACCATGCTGGCCCTGCAGGAGGCCATCAAGGCCGAGGGCTACCAGATCGCCCGCGTGCAACGCGTGGACATCGGCCTCACGCGGCGCGGCTTCAAGACCGACAAGTACCGCGTGGTCTTTTTCGGCCGCAACGAGGAAATCAGCCGTTTGATCCGGCAGCAACCGGAACTGGCGCCCTACCTGCCACTGAAGATCTCCATTTTTGCCGAGGGCAGCGAAACCCTGGTGGTGACCATGAACCCGCTGATCCTGGCGGAGTTGTATCCCGACTCCCCCGCCAGGCCGGTCTTCCGGCGCTGGGCGCAGGACGTACAGCGGATCCTGCGACGCATCCGGGTCGCGCAGTAAACCGATAACTCACTGTAATACAAGGGTATTTTTGCCTGTTCCCACTCTTTCCGGCAGCCTTGATCCAGGTCAAGGCCATTTTCTTCCTTCATCATTAGTATCCCCGTGGAAATAAACCACGGATGTTGCACCATGGATCAGACTGTCGAATTCGATCGCGAGTTGCTCGAGCGCTACAACGCCACCGGACCCCGCTACACCTCCTATCCCACGGCGAACCGTTTTCACGATGCCTTCGGTGCCGAGGAACTGGCGCGCAGCGCACGCTGGTCCAACGAGGATCTGATCCCCAATCCCCTCTCGCTGTATGTCCATATCCCCTTCTGCGAGACGGTCTGTTTCTATTGCGGTTGCAACAAGATCCCGACGAAGGACCACAGCAAGTCCGTGCCCTACCTGGAGGCCCTGCACAAGGAGGCGGCCCTGCTGGAAGATTTCTTCGACATGGACCGGCGCGTGGAGCAGATGCACTGGGGTGGCGGGACCCCCACCTTTCTCGGTACCCGGCAGATGAAGGAGCTGATGTTCTTTATTCGCAGCAACTTCAACCTGCGTGACGATGACAGGGGCGAGTATTCCATCGAGATCGATCCCCGCGATGCCGATGAGGCCATGATCGCCATGCTGCGCGAAATCGGCTTCAACCGCCTGAGCTTCGGTATCCAGGACTTCAACGAGAAGGTGCAGGAGGCGGTCAATCGTGTTCAACCGCTGGAGCAGACCATGAACGCGTATAAGGCGGCGCGCGAGCACGGTTTCCACTCGGTGAATTTCGACCTCATCTATGGCCTGCCCTTCCAGAGCATGGACAGTTTCGGCACCACGGTGGAGATGGTCATCGATGCCCGCCCCGATCGCATCGCGGTGTTCAACTACGCCCACCTGCCCCACCTGTTCAAACCCCAGCGCCGCATCAACGAAGCCGATCTGCCACCGCCCGAGGAGAAGCTGGGTATTCTGCAACAGACCATCGAGCAGCTGACTGCTGCCGGCTATGTCTATATTGGTCTCGATCACTTCGCCCTGCCGGAGGACGAACTGGCGCAGGCGCAGTTGAACGGCACCCTGTACCGCAACTTCCAGGGCTTTTCCGCCCATTCCGAATGTGATCTCATCGCGCTGGGGGTCTCCTCTATCGGCAAGGTGGGCGACTGTTACTACCAGAACGAGCGTTCCATCGACGCCTACTATGCCGCCCTCGAGCGCGGCCAGTTGCCGGTGGCGCGTGGCGTGCAACTCACCGCCGACGACATCATCCGCCGAGACGTGATCAATTCCCTGATCTGCTATTCGCACCTGGACTTCGCCAGGATGGAAGAAAAGTACGGGCTGGAATTCGAAGACTATTTCGCCGAGGAACTGGAACGCCTGAAAGAACCGCTGGTGGACGGACTGGTTTCCCTGCAGGACAGGGTGATCACCGTCAATCCGCGCGGCAAGCTGCTGGTGCGCAACGTCGCCATGATCTTCGATCTCTACCTGCGTGATGCCGGCGATACGGTCACCCGCTTCTCACGGGTGATCTGAACGCCGAAGCGCCGCTCAGCTGTCGGAGATCATGTCCTTGATGTGCTGGCAGTTGATGCCGGCATATTCCGCCAGCGCCACCAGCTTGCTCATGTCGCGGATGGTGACGAGGCGGCGGTGGACTTCGAGGATGCCGTCTTCCTGGAAGCGCGTGAACAGGCGACTCACGGTTTCCACCGCCAGCCCCAGGTAATTGGCAATATCGTGGCGGGACATGCTCAGGTTGAACTCGTTGGGCGAGAAACCCCGCGTGCGAAAACGGCAGGAGAGATTGAGCAGGAAGGCGGCGAGGCGCACGTCCGCCATCTTCTTGCCCAGCATGAGCAGCATCTCGTGCTCGGAACCGATCTCCTTGCTCACCAGGCTCATGAACTGGTGGTTGAGGCCGGGGATCTGGTGACACAGCTCCTGCATGTTCTGGTAGGGCAATTCACACACCGTGGTGGTCTCCAGCGCCACCGCCGAACAACTGTGCGTATCATGCTCCATGGCGTCGAGACCGAGGAGTTCGCCGGGCATGTGGAAGCCGACGATCTGCTCTTCCCCGGAAGGCGTCGGCAGGAAAACCTTCACCGAGCCGGAGCGCACGGCATACAGCGAGCGAAACGGCTGGCCGACCTGAAAGAGAAATTCCCCCTTCTTGATGGGCCGCTTGCGCTGCACGATGTCGTCCAGCCGCACCATTTCCGAATCGTCCAGACTGCGCGGCAGGCAAAGCTCGGAGAGACTGCAGGCCTGGCAGGTGGTCTTGAGCGACTTGAGGTTGACGATCTGGTTCATGGAATGCTTGTATTTTTGTGTGCGGACCCGTGACTACTTTGCCCCGCCGGCGGGACGCGGTCAACCCGTGCTTCTGTACACATGACGCTTGACTTGCATGGATTTAATACCCATATAAATCCTGAGGGCAAAATCTGGACTAAGCTGCAGGGTAAGCCGGGCCCCTTGATCGGGATCAACGCCCGAGTTGTCTTGCGAGTCCATCATGTCCACAGGATCGGAAAAAGGAGGTATGCCATGGCTACAACCTGGGTTGTCGTTGCGGATGCGGCGCGGTCTCGGATCTTTTCCTCGCTGGGTGGCAAGCGCCCGCTGGTGGAACTGGAAGTCCTCACCCACCCCGTGGCGCGGATCGCGGAACGTGAACTGGGCAGCGACGAACCGGGGCGAAGTTTCGACAGCCAGGGTCAGGGCCGCCACGCCATGGGTAACAAGGGCGCCATCAAGCAGCATGAAACCGAGGAATTTGCCCGGCAAATCGCCGCCCGGCTGGACGCCGCGCGCAAGGAGGACGCCTTCCAGCATCTCATCCTGGTGGCGCCCCCCGCCATGCTGGGCGCCCTGCGGGACCATCTCCCCGCCCCCACCGCGAAGCGTCTGTTCTATGAACTGGACAAGGATCTGACCCAGGACACGGGTGACGCCATACGCGCGCGCCTGCCGGAGTTTTTTCCCAACAATCTGCGCTGAGGGGGGATTCAGCGCGCTGCCCGGATCAATGCCTGCTTTTCCGCGCGGGAGAGGCGCTTGAGGGCCGCCTCTCGCCGGCTGGCGGTGGCGCGGTCCGGCCAGGGTTCCTGGTAGACGAGGCTGACCGGCGCGCGGGAGCGGGTATAGCGCGCCGCCTGCGGGCCGTCGCTGTTGTGTTCCGCCAGGCGGCGGTGGAGATCGGTGGTGATGCCGGTGTACAGCGAACCGTCCGCGCATTCGACCATGTAAACGAACCACTCCGACATGGCTACCTCGTCCCTCGGGCATGCTCCCGTCGGGGCGGATTGTAGCAGTTGCGCCATGCCGGGGGCATGTGGCGGCGGCCTTCACGGGAAGGAGGACAGGCAATGGCGAGGTCACCGGGCACGGTGAGCGCAGCCCACGCGCAGGCGCCCGAGGCGGTGCTGGCGCGCCTCGCTGCCACGCGTCAGGGTCTCGAGCGATCCGAGGCGCGGCGCCGGCAGGCGCAGTACGGCCCCAATCGCCTGCCGCGCGCCCGCCCCCCGGGGATGGCGCGGATCTTCCTGCGCCAGTTCGCCAGTCCCCTCATCTACGTCCTGCTGGCCGCCGCCCTGCTGTCCCTGCTCATCGGGGAATTCTCCGATGCCGGCTTCATCGCCGCGGTGTTGCTGGTCAATGCCCTCATCGGCGGCTTTCAGGAGCACGCCGCGCAGCGGGCCGCGGTGGCCCTCGGAGAGCTGGTGCCCGTGCAGTGCCATGTGCTGCGCGACGGCGAGGCCTTCGAGATCCCTGCCGAGGAACTGGTGCCCGGGGATCTCGTCCTGCTCGAGCCGGGTGACCGCGTGCCGGCGGACATCCGTCTGCTGGCCGCCCACGAACTGCAGGTGGACGAGTCGGCCCTGACCGGCGAGTCGCTGGCCGTCAGCAAGGCGGCGGATGCCCTGTTGCCCGCCGATACCTACCTCGGCGAGCGGCGCAACATGGCCTTCGCCGGCACCCTGGTGGTGCGCGGACGTGCGCGCGGCGTGGTGACGGCCACCGGGCTGGCCACCGAACTGGGCGGGATCGCCAGCGCCGTGCTGGCCCGTGGCCTGACCACTTCGCCCCTCATGGTGCGGATGGAGCGCTTCACCCGGCGGGTGGCGCTGGTGGTGGGCCTCGCGGCCCTGCTGGTGGCCGCCATCGCCTTCGGCCGCGGCATGCCGCTGGTGGAGATCTTCTTCCTCACCGTGGCACTGGCAGTGTCGGTGATCCCCGAGGGTCTGCCGGTGGCGCTCACCGTCGCCCTGGCCATCGGCATGCGGCGCATGGCGCGGCGCAATGTCATCATTCGCCGCCTCGTGGCGGTGGAGGCGCTCGGCTCCTGTACCTTCATCGCCACCGACAAGACCGGCACCCTGACGGTCAACCAGCTCACCGTGTCGCGCCTGGCGCACCCGGATGGGGGCACGTGCGTGCTCAGTGGCGAGGGATTCGATCCCGAGGGCGGGATCGACTGCGATGAAGGCGTGCCGGCGGCATCCCGCTGGCTCACCGAACTGTGCGAGGCCGCGGTGCTGCCCAACGAGGCCTTCTTCGGCCGGCGCGACGGCGAATGGGTGCAGCACGGCGATGCCGTGGATGTCGCCCTGCTGGTGATGGCCCACAAGGCGGGCGTGGTGCGCGAGGTGCTGCTCGACAGCCGGCCGGAACTGGCCAGCATTCCCTTCGAGTCGGAGCGCATGATTTCGGCGAGCCTGAATCTCGTCGACGGTGAACCGCAGGCCTTCGTCAAGGGCGCGGCCGAGCGGGTGCTGGCCATGTGCGCGCGCACGCCGACTTCGGCGCAACCCCCCGATCCCGCCGCCATCGAAGCCCTGGTGGAAGAACTGGCGCAGCAGGGCTGCCGGGTGCTGGCGCTAGCGCGGGGTCCGGTGCACCTGGCCGAGGGCGAGGTCTTCAGCGAGGAACATCTGCAGGGCCTGTGTTTTCTCGGCCTGGTGGGCATGATCGATCCCCTGCGCGAGGAAGCCGCCCCGGCGGTGGCGCGCTGTCGCGCCGCCGGTATCGAGGTCGCCATGGTCACCGGCGACCACCCCCTCACGGCACTGGCCATTGCCCGCCCACTGGGACTGGCGGAAGACCTCGGCCAGGTGGTGACGGGCCCGGAGCTGCGACGCGCCGCCAACGAGGAACAGCTGGACCGGCTCACCCGCAACGCGCGCGTGTTCGCCCGCGTGGAGCCGACACAGAAGCTGGACATCGTCACCTCCCTGCAGCGCCAGGGGCATTTCGTCGCGGTCAGCGGCGACGGCGCCAACGATGCGCCGGCCCTGCGCGCGGCGCAGGTGGGCGTGGCGATGGGCAGGTCCGGCACCGACGTGGCGCGCGAGACGGCCGATCTGATCATTACCGACGACAACTTCAGCTCCATCGTCGCCGGAGTCGAGGAAGGACGCGTCGCCTACGCCAACGTGCGCAAGGTGATCTTCCTGCTGGTCTCCACCGGCGCCGCCGAACTGGTGCTGTTCACCCTCGCCCTGCTCACCGGGCTGCCGGTGCCGCTGCTGGCGGTGCAACTCCTGTGGCTCAATCTCGTCACCAACGGCATTCAGGACATCGCCCTCGCCTTCGAGCCCGCCGAGGGTGACGAGTTGCGCCGTCCGCCGCGTTCGCCGCGCGAGCCGATCTTCAATCGCATCATGGTGGAACGCGTGTTGCTCTCCGCACTGGTCATCGGTGGCGTGGCCTTCTGGCTCTACCAGTGGCTGCTGGCGCAGGGATACAGTCTCGAGGCGGCGCGTAACGGTACCCTCCTCCTCATGGTGCTGTTCGAGAACATCCATGTTTTCAACTGCCGTTCCGAGCGGCGTTCCGTGTTCATGCATGGTTTTCTCGGCAACCGGATCCTGCTCGCCGGTACCGTCGCGGCGCAACTGGTTCATATCGGCGCCATGTACACGCCCGGGCTGCGCGAGGTGCTGGGCGTGCAGCCCGTCTCGCCCATGCACTGGGCGCAGCTCCTCCTTGCGGCCCTGAGTATCCTGGTGGCGATGGAGATCTACAAGCTGCTGCGCAGCCGCCTTGCCTGATCACTCGCGCGACGCTGCTGCGCCGTCCTGCGGATCGTCCTCGCGCAGGCCGCTGACCCAGAAGGCATGCTCGCTGTCGAGAAACTCGTCGTAGGGAATATAGTGGGAACCGTCGCAGGAGAAGGTCAGGCCGACGATGCCGTTGAAGATATTCAGCGTGCCGGTGCGCAGGTACAGGGTGTCGTCCATGGTACGCAGCTTCTTGAAGCCGTCGAGGATGGGACGGATGGCATCCCGCGGGGTGATGGCATCGGCGGGATAGTCGCGCCGCGGGTAGGCAAGGCAGGTGTCGGGATCGACGAGGGCATCGATGTCCAGCAGGCGGTAGCGGTAGGGATCGTCGTAGAGCCAGATCACTGCGCGGCTGCTGGAGAAATGGATCATGATGTGGAACACGCCGTGATCGACCATCAGTTCCTCCACCACGCCGAGGACGGTATCCATTTGCCGATCCAGCTCGCTTTCCTGCCGCGTCTGGAAGAAGACCGTACCGCGAATGGAGGGATCGCCCTTGATCTGCCGCCAGTGGCGCGGTTCCTCGTAGAGATCGCGCGTCAGGGGCAGTTCGCGCAGGTCGAAGTCCGCGCCGACGAAGCCCAGCACGTTGTCCTCCCTGTCGCGCACGATCTGGATGGCGGTGAGCGCCGGGCGCTTCGCGCGCAGGCTGATGTAGGCCTCGCTGAGCAGAAAGCCGGTGCTGGGTACCGCCTCGCGCATGTAGGGGCGTTGCGAACGGTCGCGGCCGAAGTCCTTTTCGTCGATGCCCTCGCGCGTGATGTTGTCGCTGATCTGGTGGGCGTTGGTGTCCAGCGCATAGAGATAACTGCAGTTGGGAATGGAGGCCAGGCGGCCCTGCAGGACCGCGTCGAGCTTGCGGCGATCGGGCCAGACCTCGCTGCAGGCCTCCGCCGTGAGGCGCAGGGGCGCCTTGAGCATGGTGGCGAGTTCTTCGCGCTGGCGGGCGATGCTGTCGCGCAGTGTTTCGGTGCTGGCTGGCATGGCTTCCGGTTCGTGTTCGTTTTCAATATTAAAACATACTGATATTCGCTGGCGGAAGGCGTGCATCACAGATCGATGATGTGATCGATCAGCTGCTCGGGGTGAATGTGGGTCTCGCTGAAGCAACGGCCGCACATGCTGATGCCGGCGCGGCGCACGCTGTCGGCCTCGCCACTGACGAGGGGATGCCATGCGGGCAGCTCGCGGCCTTGCGCGAGACGACGGTAGGCGCAACTGTCGGGCAACTGTGCCAGCAGGTTGTCATCCAGCGGTCGCAGGTCGAGGCAGCCGGCGACCCGCTCGCGGCGATGGGCGTAGTCCCGGCAACGGCAGCGGTCGAGATCCAGCATGGCACAGGCGACGTTGGTGAAGTAGAGCCTGCCGGTGTCCTCGTCTTCGAGCTTGACCATGCAGCAGCGCGCACAGCCATCGCACAGCGCCTCCCATTCCTGCTCGCCGAGTTCATCCAGCGACCTGTGTTTCCAGAAATCCCTCGCGGGTGGATCCGACACGGCATGCCTCTCAGTTGATCTCGCGACGCAGGGGAACGACCCTGCCCTCGATGGGTGCGCGGGGCGTGGCAAATGCCTCGGGATCGAGCCACAGCTCCGTCACCCGGTCCCCTGCCAGCACCACGTTGCCACCATAGCGTACCTGTCCGTCGGTGGCGAACTCGAAACGGTAACGGCGCACTACCAGCAGGCCGCCCCTGCCGCCGCGGCGCAGGCGGGTGCGTTGCAGGGCCACGGTGTCGTCGAGGAAATGCACCCCGGCACGCTCGCAGGCGCGGCGCCCGGCGGCCGTGGCGCGCTCCCTGGCGCGCAGCTGTGCCTGCCAGTTCACGGCGATCAACACCAGCACGATAACGAAGGCCAGCTCCTGGCCCGTCATTGCGGTGTCCCCGCAAGAAAGCGCGCCAGTGCCTGCTGGTAGTCGGGCTGGCTGAGCAGGAAGCCATAGTTGTGGTCGCCGCGCAGGCGCACGAAGGTCTTTGCCTGCGGCGCCGCGGCAAAGAGACGCTGGCCCAGTTCGAAGGGAATGATTTCGTCTTCGGGACTGTGCAGCATGAGCAGGGGGACGCGCAGGCCGCGGATGGCACCCTCGGCATCGAAGTCGTAGCGCAGGATCACGACACGCGACAGCCAGGGCATCATGTGGCGGGCCATGTCGCGCGCCGAGGAAAAGGTCGATTCCAGGATCAGGCGCGCGGGTTCCACTTCCACGGCCAGTTTCGTCGCCACCACGCCACCCAGCGAGCGGCCGAAGACGGTGATGCGCCTGGCGGGCACGCCGCGCTGCTCGACGAGATACTTCCAGGCCGCGCGGGCGTCGCGGTAGAGGCCGCGTTCCGAGGGGCTGCCGCTGCTCTGGCCATAGCCGCGGTAGTCGAAGATGAAGACGTTGAGGCCGAGGCGATGAAAGATGCGCAGCGAGTCGCCGCGGTGGGAAATGTTGCCTGCGTTGCCGTGCAGGAAGAGCAGGGTGTCGCAGTCCTGCGGCGCGGGTCGCGCGCAGGGAAGGTACCAGCCGTGCAGGGTTTCGCCGTCTTCCGTCCGGAAACGTACCTCCTCGAAGGCCAGTCCCCAGTCACGCGGCGTGGCCTCCAGCGTGCGCAGCGGGTAGAAGACCATGGCCGCCTGCTGAAAATAGAACAGGGCGTTCAACAGCAGCAGGCCGCCGGCGAGGTAGATGAGAAACTTGACGAGAATGGCTTTCACCCTTCGAGGTTCGGGAGGCGGTAATGGTGATGTTCAGCCCGTCGGCCGTGTCGCCAGCAGCGGCGCCAGCGCGGCTTCCATTTGCGCGGCGTCCACCGGCTGGACCAGCGTGGCGTGGACGGGAAACAGGGCCGCCAGCCTGTCCACGAACTGGCGCTCGGCGGGCTCCACCAGCACCACCACGCGGCAGTCCGGGGCGTACTTCGGCAGGCTGGCGAGGAGCACGTCGAGATTGCTGACATTCACGCCGGCGTAGTTGTTGCCCCAGCCGTAGAAGAACTCGCCCACCAGTACCGTGGGCGGGTGTTTCTTCACCACCCGGATGGCCTCGCGCACGGAACGCGCCTGCCGGGGCGCGAGGCCGAGGCGGCGGTAGAGGGCGTCCAGGTCCGGGTGGGCCGGACTCTCCCTCACCGAGAGGATTTCGGGGCGGGTGGTGTGCATTGGGTTCTCCCGGGTGACTGTGGGCCGGTCGCGGGCGGGGCCCACCGGCCCGCAGGGGCTGATGGGGGTAGTTTACCCGGCTTTGGGGCCAGACCACAGGCGTGCGCATCGCCGCCCCTTCCCTGCCCTGGCGCGGCCGGGAGGGCGCCTGATAACCTTGTCAAGTACAAGGAAAAGGCTGCCTCGGCGCCGCCCGGAGCGGGCCACTGTCCCCCGCCGCGCGCGGCCTGTTAGAATTGCGCGCTTTTGCGGCCCTGGAGCCTGAAGATGGACGACTACGTACCGGGTCAACGCTGGATCAGCGACGCCGAACTGCAACTGGGGCTGGGCCTCATCCTCGAGCGCGACGCGCGTCGCGTCACCGTGGCCTTTCCCGCCACCGGCGAGACCCGCACCTATGCGCTGGAAGGCGCGCCGCTGACGCGCGTGCGCTTCGCGCCCGGCGATCTGCTCGCCAGCGAGGATGGCTGGCAGTTGCGGGTCACGGCGCTGCGCGAGGGCGACGGCGTGATCATCTACGAGGGCCTGCGTGAGGACGGCGAACCCGCCAGCCTGCCCGAGTACCAGCTGGACCACCGCACCCAGCTCAGCCGCGCCTCGGATCGCCTGCTCAGTGGCCAGGTGGACGGCGACAAGTGGTTCGAGCTGCGCGTCGCCACCCTCCAGTGGCACAGCCGCCTCATGCAGTCGGACATGTACGGCCTCATCGGCGGGCGCACCAGCCTCCTGCCCCACCAGCTGTACATCGCCCACGAGGTGGCCCACCGTTACGCCCCCCGCGTGCTGCTCGCCGACGAGGTGGGTCTCGGCAAGACCATCGAGGCGGGCATGATCCTGCACCAGCAACTGCTCACTGGCCGCGCGGCGCGGGTGCTCATCCTCGTGCCCGAGAGCCTCGTCTACCAGTGGCTGGTGGAAATGCTGCGCCGTTTCAACCTGCGCTTCAGCATCTTCGACGAAGAGCGTTGCGTGGCCATCGAGGAGAGCAGCGGTCAGGCGAATCCCTTTCACAGCGAACAGCTGGTGCTGTGCAGCGTGGATTTCCTCGCCGCGAACCCGCAACGGGCGGCGCAGGCCCGCGCCGGCCAGTTCGACCTGCTGGTCGTCGATGAGGCCCATCACCTGGCGTGGTCGCCGCAACGGCCCAGCGCCGAGTACCAGCTGGTAGAGGGCCTCGCCGGGGACATCCCCGGCGTATTGCTGCTCACCGCGACGCCGGAACAACTGGGCAAGGCGAGTCACTTTGCCCGCCTGCGCCTGCTCGACCCGGTGCGGTTTCCCGACTTTGATGCCTTCGTTGCCGAGGAGGCGGACTACGAACCCGTGGCGCGGGCCGTGGACAGCCTGCTCTCGGGTGAGGCGCTGGACGAGGCGACGCGCCGCGTTCTCGCCGATGCCCTCGGCGAGACGGACAATCGGCACCTGCTGGAGGCCATCGCCGATGCCGCGACGGCGGAGGAAAAACAGGCGCTCAGCGAACAGCTCATCGAACACCTGCTCGACCGCCACGGCACCGGACGGGTGCTGTTTCGCAACACCCGCGAGGCGGTCAAGGGCTTTCCCGAGCGGGAACTGCACGATGCACCCCTGCCCCTGCCGGAAGCCTACGCCGAACTCGTCACGGCCCTGCAGGCCACCAGCATTACCCGGGCACAGGAACTGCTGCGCCCGGAACGCCTGCATGCCGCGGCGGCGGAAAACGAAAACTGGTGCGACATCGATCCGCGCGTGGCGTGGTTGCGTGATCGCTTGCGCAGCCTGCGCCCGGCCAAGGTCCTCGTCATCGCCGCCTGTGCCGAGACGGTGCTGGAGCTGGCCGCGCATTATCGCCAGCGTGAAGGCCTGCATGTGGCGGTATTCCACGAAGGCATGGGGATCCTCGAGCGTGATCGCGCGGCGGCCTATTTCGCCGATCCCGAGGGCGCGCAGGTGCTGGTGTGTTCCGAGATCGGCAGCGAGGGACGCAACTTCCAGTTCGCCCATCACCTGGTGCTGTTCGATCTGCCGCTGGATCCCGACCTGCTGGAGCAACGCATCGGCCGCCTGGATCGCATCGGCCAGACACAGACCATCCGCATCCACGTCCCGTGGCTGCGCGGCTCGGCGCAGGAAGTCATGTTCAGGTGGTTCCACGAGGGGCTTGATGCCTTCCTGCATACCTGCCCGTCGGGCCAGGCGGTGTTCGCGCAGGTCAGGGAGGAACTCCTCGACAGCCTGCACCAGCTCGATGAAGGTCTGCGCGACCTGCCGGCGCTGCTTGCCACCAGCCGCGCCCTCAACGAACAGTACCGCGAGCAGCTCACCCGCGGGCGCGACCGCCTGCTGGAATACAATTCCTGCCGACCCCGGCGGGCCATGGAACTCTACCAGCGCGCACTGGGCAGTTGCCGCGAACGCGAGCTGGCGGAGTACATGGAAGACATGTTCGACTGCTTCGGCGTGGACAGTGAACCCCATGGTGAACAGGGCCTGGTGCTGCGCGCCGGCGACAGGTTGCAGTCCAGTTATTTCCCCGGCCTGCCCGAGGACGGCCTCACCGTTACCTGGGATCGCAGGACCGCCCTCGTCCACGAGGACATCGGCTTCCTGAGCTGGGAACACCCGCTGGTGACCGACGCCATGGACATGGTCATGAGCAACGAGTACGGCAATACCGCCATGACCGCCCTGCGCTACAAGGGCGCACAGGCGGGCACCCTGCTGCTCGACTGCATCTTCGTGGTACAGGCGGTGGCGGATACCCGCCTGGGCCTGGCGCGCTACCTGCCCGCGACGACCATCCGCAAGGTGGTGGATGCGCAGGGCCGGGACCATGCCCGCGCCCTGTCCTTCGAGGTGGTGCGCAAGTACGGTCAAAAGGTGGATCGTGAAACCGCGCGCAAGGTGGTGCGCAGCCAGCAGAAGATCATGCGCAAGCTCCTCGATGTCGCGGAGCAGGTGGCCACGAAGGACATCCCGCCGCTGGTCGAGGCCGCGCGCCGCGAAGCGGAGACCGTACTGCTCGGCGAGGCCGACCGACTGAGCGCCCTGCAACGCAACAACCCCAACGTGCGCGAAGACGAGATCGCCTGGTTCCGCGAGCGCCACCGGGAGGTCAACGCGGTGCTGGATTCCGTGGAACTGCGCCTCGACGCAGTGCGAGCCATCATCCTCGTTTGAGCCTGTCGCGGCTCAGGGCACGGGCAGCTTGCGGTACACCGATTCCCTGCCCGTGGCGCTGGTGACGATGCGCAGTTCGTTGCGGTCCGTGTTGAAGAAGAAGGTGGTAAGGAGATCCCTGCCGTCGATGGTAAACACCGCCTTGACATCATAATGGGTGACGACATAGAAGCCGCCGATGCGGGTACCATCCTGCCAGATGTTGAAGACATCGCCGTTGGGCAGGAATTCCAGCCAGTCACGGGGGTTGCCGTCGGGATCCTCGATCAGTTCCCAGCGGCCATGGATCCACGCCTCGGGGGCGTCCGCCCACAGGCTTGCCGGCCAGCACAGAACAAGGATGATCAGGAGATGTCTGCGTGCCATGTCGCCAGTCTAGCAAAACCGCGCCGGTCGTGCATGCCGGTGGAGCGTGATAGGATAAGCGCGTGATACACGATCACCTGTTCATCATTTTTCTGATCTTTGCCGGCGCGGCGCTGGTTTCGACTCTGGCCCTGTTTGCGCGCCAGTCGCTGCTCGTGACCTACATCCTCGTCGGCATGTTGCTCGGCCCCTCAGGGCTCGGGCTGGTGGCGGATCCCGAGCTCATTACCGACATGTCCGAGGTGGGGATCATTTTCCTGCTCTTCCTGCTCGGCACCAACCTGCCGCCGCAGAAACTGCTGCACCTGTTCCGCCAGACCACCGTGGTGGCGGGGATCAGTTCGCTGGTGTTTACCGCCATCGGCTTCGGCCTTGCCCTGGCGTTTGGTTTTTCGCCGGTGGAATCCCTGCTGATCGGTGCGAGCATGATGTTTTCCTCCACCATCATCGGTCTGAAACTGCTGCCCACCACCGTCCTGCATCACCAGCACACCGGCGAGATCATCATCAGCATCCTGCTGTTGCAGGATCTGATCGCTATCCTGATCCTCATGTTGTTGCCGGCGCACGGTACCGACAGCGGCCTGTCCATGGAACTGCTGCGGCTGTTCGTCTCCCTCATCGGCGTGGTGACTTTCGCCTGGCTGTTCGAGCGTTTCATTCTCGTCAAGCTCATCCGGCGCTTCGATCAGATCCGTGAATACATCTTTCTCATGGCCATCGCCTGGTGCCTGAGCATGGCGGAGCTGGCCTCGCTGGTGGGCCTGTCCGCGGAGATCGGCGCCTTCATCGCGGGCGTCATGCTGGCCACCAGCCCGCTGGCCCTGTTCATCGGCGAGAGCCTCAAGCCCCTGCGCGACTTCTTCCTGATCATCTTCTTCGTCGCGCTGGGCGCCAGCTTCGACCTGGGGATCATCCAGCAGGTGCTCCTGCCCGCCACCATACTGGCGGTGCTCATGCTGGTGGGCAAGCCCTTCGTGTTCAGGTGGTTGCTGGTACGCTCCGGTGAAGAGGCGCCCCGCTCCATGGAAATCGGCGTGCGCCTCGGCCAGATCAGCGAGTTTTCCCTCTTCGTGGCAATGCTGGCCCTGCAACTGGCGGTGATCGGCGAACGCGCCGCCTACGTCATCCAGGTGAGCACCCTGCTGAGCTTCATCGCCTCATCCTGGTTCATCGTGCAGCGCTATCCCACGCCCATTGCCACGTCGGCGAAATTGCGCCGCGATTGACCGGCCCGGTGCGCGAGTGTTTGCCGCCGCTCCGCGCCTGCTACATGCCGAAGCCGAACTTGTCGTTCTCGGTGACGCCCGAGGCGCGCACCTTCGCCAGTGCCGCGGCATATTCCCGCAGGATCCCCAGTGACCAGCGGAGTCGTTCCCGGTACCACGGATCGGCGCGTTGGTCGTTCTTCTCCGGATCTTCGTTGAGCACCGACTCCACCTCGCGGATGATGACGTGGTCGGGGATGTAACAGATACGGCAATTCTTGTAGCTGCTCATGCGCAGTTCCGCCACCGGGTAGGCACCGCCGGCGCCCGAGGAAACCGCAACGATGAGCGCGGGCTTGTGGCCGAGTTCCGCCTTGCCAAACAGCAGGAAGAAGTTCTTCAGCCCTGCCGGCACCTGGCCATGCCATTCCGGCGTGATGATGACGAAGGCATCGCTGCTCGCCAGTTGCTCGCGCGCGGGCGCAAGGCGCGCCAGCCAGTCCGGGTCATTGTTCCAGACGCCCTCGTCCCACAAGGGGAACGGCGTTCTGCCCAGGTCGAGCAGCCAGCTTTCTTCGCTGATCCCGGCGGCGAGTTCGGCCTGGATGTGCCGCGCCACCTTGCCGCTCTGCGAATCGGGCCGATGGCTGCCGCTGATGATGCTGATCTTCATGGGTGCTCCTTGGGTTTGCTTGTGGACGGAGTAGCGTTAGCCGCGTTCGGGCAGTGCCAGCCGGCGCAGGCGAAAATCGAGTTTGCGCCCCGGCGTGCGTGGCAGTGCCTCCAGCGCCTTATATAAGGTATGCCGTTCCGCGTCAACGCGCAGGAAGGCGCCGACGACATTGTCGTAGACGGGCAGGTCCAGGCGCCAGGCGCGGCGAAAACCACGCGCGGTGTGCCACCGGGTGCACAGGGCGCTGCGGCGCAGCTCGCCCGGCCCGAGGGTGTTGACCACCAGGCTGCCCCGCCGCGACAGGTGCCGCTTCAGCAGGGCACACCAGCCGGCATCCAGGGGGACGGCGCGCCGGGGCTGGCCGTCGGCGTCGCCAAACAGGTCCTCGATGATGAGATCGAAGGGCGGGCCCCGGTAGTTCTCCAGCCAGTGGCAGGCATCGGCCGCGATCAGCGCCGCCGAGGAAGACCTGACGCCGAAGAAGCGCCGCGCCACGGACAGATGCACCGGGTTGAGATCGATGCCGATGATTTCACGCGGCCGGACGTGCGACTGCAACAGGCGGATGACGGCACCGCCGCCGACGCCGAGAACCAGCACGCGCTGGATCTCGCCGGGTGGATGAAACAGCGCAGGCAGCATGAGCAGATCCCACACGCCGTGTGTCCAGGGGCGCGCGGGACTGTACTGGCTGTGGAACACACCATTGGTGTACAGGCGGCGGGTGTGGCCGGCGCTGCGGACTTCGTAGTCGGTACCCTCGCAGGTCTTGCGCCAGAGCAGGGCCACCTGGGCGGACTTTGCTACTGCACGCTGGCGGCCAGCTTCTTCAACGGCAGGCCGGCGACAAATTTCATCAGCTCCGCCTTTTCCGGTGCCGGCTGGAAGCTGACTTGAATGAGCATGGTGGGAGAGAGAATGACGATGAGTGCAGTCTGCTTGCCCGGGCGATCCAGCTGGTAGATGGCCTTGAACCCATTTAGCATGGTGGGCTGGTGGATCTCCTCCGGGGTCTCCACCTGCATGTCGCGGACCATCTCGAAGGGCATGATCAGGGATCGGCTACTGTCATAGATCAACATGATCTCCGCCGTGCGGTCACCATCGCGGTAGCGCACCGTCAGGGAGGAATTTTCTATGTCGTTCATGGTGACATTGGCGCCATCGGGATCACCGCTGCGTGGCATGCCCATGGCCGACTCCGGTAGCAATGACAACCACTGTTTGTAATCCGCGGCCTGGCACAGGGAGGTC
>JALTLF010000215.1 GCA_027005735.1 Chromatiales bacterium
CCGCGGCCTGCTGGCGGGTCTTGCGCTGTTTGCCGCCAACTCCGTCTTCGCCCCCGTCTTCGCCGGCGAAGTATTGCACTCCAGGGTGGACTACGAGGACGGCCACTACCTGCTGGACATGGCCATGCGCATCGACGCGCCCCTGCCGCGCGTGCGTGAGGTGCTCACCGACTACGCCAACATCGCCGCCATCAACCCCACCGTGGTGGAGAGCACGGTACTCGCTCACGCGCCGCCCAACTACCGCGTGCGCGTGGTCACCGAGGGCTGCGTGTGGTTCTTCTGCAAGACGCTCACCCAGATCCAGCAGGTCACCGAACTGGCCAGCGGCTACATCGTCATCGTGCTCGACACCCGCGAGGGCGACTTTACCTACGGGCGCATTCTGTGGCATATACAGGCGGACGAAGACCGTACCCGCGTCAGCTTCAGCGGCGACCTGGTGCCCGACTTCTGGGTACCGCCGCTCATCGGTCCCTGGCTGCTAAGCGGCGTGCTCGAAGAGGAAACCCGCAAGACCGTCGAGGGCCTGGAGCGCCTCGCCAGTCGGAGAAACGGCCAGCCACCCGATGACGAGTCCGCCGCCCTTCCATCAACGCCTGCTGCGGTGGTTCGACCGTAACGGCCGCCACGACCTGCCCTGGCAGTCTCCACGCGATCCCTACCGCGTGTGGGTCTCGGAGATCATGCTCCAGCAGACCCAGGTAAGTACGGTCATCCCCTACTTCGAGCGCTTCATGGCGCGCTTCCCCGATGTCGCCGGCCTCGCCGCGGCAGATCTCGACGCGGTCCTGCACCTGTGGACCGGGCTCGGCTACTACGCCCGCGCGCGCAACCTGCACCGCGCCGCCGGGGTGATCGTCGCCGAGCACGGCGGCTGCTTCCCCGCGGACTTCGAGGCCGTGCTCGCCCTGCCCGGCATCGGTCGCTCCACCGCCGGCGCCATCCTCGCCCAGGCCCTCGACCAGCGCCACGCCATCCTCGACGGCAACGCAAAGCGCGTGCTCGCCCGCCACCGCGCCATCGCCGGCTGGCCGGGGCAGAAGGCGGTGGAGAAGGCCCTGTGGGCGGCGGCCGAAGACTGCACCCCCCACGCGCGGGTGGCCGACTACACCCAGGCCATCATGGATCTCGGCGCCACCGTGTGCACCCGCGCCCGCCCGGACTGCGCCGCCTGCCCCGTGAACGCCGACTGCGCCGCTCGCGCCGAGGGCCGCCAGGCCGACTTCCCCGGCCGGCGCCCGCGCAAGGCCCTGCCCGAGCGCCACACCCGCATGCTGCTGTTGCGCGACGCCGAAGGCCGGGTGCTGCTGGAACAGCGCCCGCCGGCGGGGATCTGGGGTGGCCTGTGGAGCCTCCCCGAATGCCCGCCGGAGGCCGATCTGCACGCCTGGAGCCGCGAAACCCTCGGCGTGGAACTCGACGCGGTGCGCGACGGAGCGGCACTCTCGCACACCTTCACCCACTTCCGCCTGCACATCCAGCCGGTGCACGCCCGCCTGCATGACCCTGCCGCCGGCGGGGGCATCATGGAAGCCGCGGCGCGGGTCTGGTATAACACACGCCTCCCGGCCAGCCTGGGGCTGCCGGCACCGGTGAAGACCCTGCTGGACGCCCTCGGCGACGACGCCTGAGCCGGACCACACACACGAGGAGCCACGAGATGTCACGAATGGTCAACTGCGCGAAACTGGGCAAGGAAGCCGAGGGCCTGGAACGCCCGCCCTACCCCGGCGAGCTGGGCGAGCGCATCTTCAACACGATCTCGAAAGAGGCCTGGCAGGAATGGATCAGGTACCAGACCATCCTCATCAACGAAAACCGCCTCAGCCCCATCGACCCCCAGCACCGCGCATTCCTGGAAAAGGAAATGGAGAAATTCCTCTTCGGCGGGGGCGGCGACATGCCCGAGCAATACACGCCGCCCGGCGAATAGACGCAAGTGCCTGATTTTCAAAACGGCGCTTGACTCCCCGCGCGCAGATCGCTTTAATACGCCGCTCGATCAGCTTCTAGCCACTAGCAGCTAGCAACTGGATCCGAGGCCGGGTAGCTCAGTTGGTAGAGCAGAGGATTGAAAATCCTCGTGTCGGCAGTTCGATTCTGTCCCCGGCCACCATCCATGAAAAAAGCCGCCCCGGGCTTCCGGGGCGGCTTTTTTGTCTCGGTGCCGGTAAAGCGGCCAACAGCAGCATAGCCAGACCGCGCGTCCACCGCTCACTGTGGCCATTTCTCCTCGATCAGCAGGCCATCGAAGTCGTACCAGCGGCGGGGCATGACCATGTTGATACAGACACCGGATGGTTTGGCGAAGAAAATACCGCCACAGCCCGGGTGGACGAAGCCCGTCAGCCGCAGCCCCTGGAAACTGCGGTTCATCAGGTCATACGGCAGATCCATGTTGCCCTCGAACGGTATCACCTCC
This sequence comes from Chromatiales bacterium, assembly GCA_027005735.1. GTDB lineage: Bacteria > Pseudomonadota > Gammaproteobacteria > CAMYNG01 > CAMYNG01 > HyVt-448. The sequence continues at coordinate 2,426 of JALTLF010000215.1, forward strand.
CGGCTGCCGCAGCTGAGACAGCGCTCCGTACCCCGGCGCCGGGCGATGACGTGCAGGCGGCGGGCTCCGATATGCAACCGTTCCATGGCATACCCCAGGGCCTTCCGCCGCCCGGGCAACAACAGTCCCAGAAGCGGCGCCAGCGGCGAGCCGAGGTACCGGTGCAAGTCGCCCCGGGCATCTTCCACCTCTTTCAGCGTTGTGTCTGCATCCTCGAAGGATTCGATGGCAAGCAGTTCCTCGCAGCGGGCGCACCAGCCAAAGCGGACATACATGGGAACATCCAGACCATCCACGCGGTAGGAACGCCGCCCCCACAAGCTGAACTCGCTGGCGGTATAACCGCACTTCT
>JALTLF010000216.1:0-7246 GCA_027005735.1 Chromatiales bacterium
CGCGCTGCGTCCGTTTCCACGCTCTCGCCAACAAAAAAACCGGCGGGCTGGTAGTCCCGCCGGTTCTCCTCGTTGCCAGGCACTCGTCACTGGCTATTGTTTTTATGGTGCCGAAGGCCGGACTCGAACCGGCACGGCTTGCGCCACTACCCCCTCAAGATAGCGTGTCTACCAGTTCCACCACTTCGGCAATAACTCTCATCTTCCCCTGCTCTGCCCCTGTCCGGCCTAGTCGCCAGTGGGCACCCCTTCCGTCGGCACGCTCGGCGCCTCGGGCGCGGCCGGGGCTTCCACCGGAGCCGGTGCATCGGCGGGAACCGGTGCCGGGGCCGCTTCGGTGGCGGGCGGGGCGGTGTCCACCACGCTGCCGCTGCCGGTTGAGGCCTGCCGCGCCATCACCGCCAGGCCCAGGCTGGTGATGAAAAACAGGGTTGCCAGCAGGGCCGTGGTGCGGGTGAGAAAGTTGCCCGAACCGCGCGCGCCGAAGACAGTCGCCGAGGCACCGCTGCCAAAGGCCGCGCCGGCATCCGCCCCCTTGCCCTGCTGCAGGAGCACCAGGCCCACAAGGCCAATGGCAAGGATGACGTGAACCACCAGTATCGTTTTGTACAACATGTCGGGTATCGAAACCTGTTCCCGGCAGCGGTATCAGCCCGCGGCCTTGCAAATGGTCAGAAATTCCTCGGCAACGAGGGAGGCGCCGCCGATGAGCCCGCCGTCGATGTCGGGCTGGGCCAGCAGTTCGGCGGCATTGCTGCCCTTCATGCTGCCGCCGTACTGGATGACCAGGCCTTCGGCCACGGACGCGTCCTGTGCGGCGATCATGCCACGGATGAAGGCGTGTACCTCCTGCGCCTGTTCCGGCGTGGCGGTCTTGCCGGTGCCGATGGCCCACACGGGCTCATAGGCCACCACGGCATCGGCCAGGGCGCCGACGCCCTCGGCGTCCAGCACCGCCTGCAGCTGGCGCGCCACCACCTGCTCGGTGACGCCGGATTCCCGTTCTTCCAGTGTCTCGCCCACGCACAGGATGGGGGTCATGCCGGCGGCGCGCACGCGGGCGAACTTGGCGGCCACCACCGCGTCGTCTTCCCCATACAGGCTGCGGCGCTCGGAGTGGCCGACGATGACGTAGCGACAATCGAAGTCCTGCAGCATGGAGACGGCGATCTCGCCCGTGTAGGCACCCTTCTCGTGCTCCGAGACGTTCTGGGCGCCCCAGGCCACCGGGCTGCCGGCGAGCCGCTCGGCCACCTGGCCGAGATAGACGAAGGGGGCGCAGACGGCGACGCGGGCGGCGTTGACTTCGCCTATGCCGTCGAGGATCCCGCCGAGCAGCGTCCCGATACTGTCCCGGGAACCGTTCATCTTCCAGTTGCCTGCTACCAGCGGTTTGCGCATGTTTCCTCCCCAATCCTGCGGCGGTGACAAAGCGCGAGAGGGTAACGCCATCGGGCCAATAAATCAATGGAAACGGGCCTGTCCGGGGCGGCTTTTGACCCCTCAAGCCACGGAAAAGGCGGGAAAAACGCCCCCGGCGGGTACCACGGCCCGCCGGCCGGGCTCAGGCGCTGAGCGCGGCTTCCACCACCCCCGCCAGCTGCTCGGCGAGCTGGCGCACCTGGTGGCCGTCGCGGCCCTCCACCATGACGCGGATGAGGGGCTCGGTGCCCGAGGGGCGCAGCAGCACGCGCCCGGAGCCGTTGAGTTCGGCCTCGGCTTCGCGCACGGCATTCTGCACGGTTTCGGAACTGGCGGGATCGAAACGCTCGGCGAGGCGCACGTTGACCATGTGCTGGGGGTATTTCTGCATGTCCTGGCGCAACTCGTGCAGGTCGCGGCCGCTGGAGACCATGGCCGAGAGGACCTGCAGGCCGGAGACGATGCCGTCGCCGGTGGTGGTGCGATCGAGGCAGATGATGTGTCCCGAGGACTCGCCGCCGAGCAGCCAGTCGTTGGCCAGCAACATCTCCATGACGTAGCGATCCCCCACCCTGGCGCGCGCGAAGGGGATGTCCTGGGCGGCGAAGGCGTGTTCGAGCCCGAGGTTGGTCATCTGCGTGCCCACCACGCCGCCGTTGAGGCGATCCCGGCGCCGGCGATCCATGGCGATGATGTAGAGCAGCTCGTCACCGTCCACCTCGTGGCCGTGGCGATCCACCATGATCACCCGGTCGCCGTCGCCATCGAAGGCGATGCCCACGTCGGCCCCCTGGGCGATGACCTCGGCGCGCAGGGCCTTGATGTTGGTGGAGCCCACGTCCCGGTTGATGTTGAGGCCGTCCGGCTCGGTGCCGAGGGTGACGATGTCGGCGCCCAGTTCGCTGAACACCGCCGGCGCCACGTGATAGGTGGCGCCGTGACCACAGTCCACCACCATCCTCAGGCCCGAGAGATTGATACCGTGGGGGATGGTGCTCTTGCAGAACTCGATGTAGCGGCCCGGGGCGTCCACCACCCGCACCGCCTTGCCGAGATGGGCGGAATCATTGCACACCATGTCGCGATCCAGCTCGGCCTCGATGGCCTGCTCGATGCCGTCGTCCAGCTTGGTGCCTTCGGCGGAGAAAAACTTGATGCCGTTGTCATAGTAGGGATTGTGGGAGGCGCTGATGACGATGCCGGCCTGGGCGTGCAGGGTGCGCGTCAGGTAGGCGATGGCCGGGGTGGGCATGGGGCCGAGCAGGTGGCTGTCCACCCCGGCGGAAGACAGGCCGGCCTCCAGCGCCGACTCGAACATGTAGCCCGAGATGCGCGTGTCCTTGCCGATGAGTACCTTGCTGTTGCCCTGGTTGGCCAGCACCCGTCCCACGGCCCAGCCGAGCTTGAGCACGAAGTCCGGCGTGATGGGGTGCTCACCCACCTTGCCGCGAATGCCGTCGGTGCCGAAATACTTGCGCGTCATGCCTGCTCCCCCTGTTACTCCTCCGGTGTGGCGCTGGCCTCGGCGGCCTGCAGCGCCATGCACACCCGCACCACGTCCACGGTGGCCGCCACGTCGTGCACGCGCAGGATGCGGACGCCGGCGCGCACGGCCAGCGCCGCCAGCGCGAGGCTGCCATGGAGGCGCTCGTCCGCGGGCCTGTCGAGGATTGTACCAAGCATGGACTTGCGTGAAACGCCCACCAGAACGGCTAGACCCATGCGGCTAAACGCCGGCAGGGCCTGGAACAGGGCCAGGTTGTGGACCAGCGTCTTGCCGAAACCGAAGCCCGGATCGATGACCAGATCTTCGCGCGCCATGCCGGCGGCGAGGCAGGCATCCACGCGTTCCCGCAGGAAAGACATGACCTCGCCGCACACATCAGTATAGTCCGGCGCCTGCTGCATGGTGCGGGGCTCGCCGCGCATGTGCATGAGACAGACCGGCACGCCGGCCTCCCGCGCCGCCGCCAGCGCGCCCGCCTCGCGCAGGGCGCGCACGTCGTTGATCATGTCGGCGCCGGCCGCCACCGCCTCGCGCATGACCCTCGCCTTGCTGGTATCGATGGAAACGGGCACCGCCAGCTCGCGGCGAATGGCCTCGATGACGGGGATCACGCGCTCCAGTTCCTCGGCCTCGCTCACCGCCTGCGCCCCGGGGCGCGTGGACTCGCCACCCACGTCGATGATGTCGGCGCCCTCGGCGGCCATGCGCTCGGCGTGGCGCAGGGCGCTGTCGAGAGAGGTGAAACGCCCGCCGTCGGAGAAGGAATCGGGCGTGACGTTGAGGATCCCCATCACCAGCGGACGCGTGTCGCGCAGGGCCGCGCGCAGGCGCGCCGTGGTGGGCCTGCCATCTGCGCCGGGGGATGTGCGTTCAGTCGTAGGGTTCATGCCGGGGCCATTCGAATACCCGTGTCCGTGCCGCCTCGAATGCCACGTCGGTAACGACACGCCCCGCCGCCGCGGGGTGTGCATGGGTGCGTGCCGCGAGGGGGTCAGTGCTCGCCGGCGGGATCGCCCAACGGCCCCTTGTCATCGTCGGCGGCCTCGCCCTTGCGGGTAACGTCATCGCTGCTGTCCCCGCCGCCCGTGCTGCCCGGCGGGCTGTCGTCCCAGGCCGCCGGCTCTCGGGGTTCCTTGCCCGCCATGATGTCGGCGATCTGATCCTTGTCGATGGTCTCGTACTTGATCAGGGCGTCGGCCATGGCATGCAGCTTGTCGAGATTGTCCTCGAGGATCTGCTTCGCCCGCTGGTAATTGCGCTCCACGATGGCGCGCACCTCTTCGTCGATGATGTGCGCGGTTTCGTCGGAGACATTCTTGTGCTGGGTCACCGAGCGGCCCAGGAAGACCTCGCCTTCTTCCTCGGCATAGGTCAGCGGGCCGAGGCGCTCGGACAGGCCCCACTTGGTGACCATGTTGCGCGCCAGCTCGGTGGTGCGCTGGATGTCGTTGGAGGCGCCGGTGGTGACCTTGTCCTTGCCGAAGATCAGTTCCTCGGCGATGCGCCCGCCAAACAGGCTGCAGATGGAACTCTCGAGGCGCTCCTTGCTGTAACTGTAGCGGTCTTCCTCGGGCAGGAACATGGTGACGCCGAGCGCGCGCCCGCGCGGGATGATAGTGACCTTGTAGACCATGTCGTGCGAGGGCACCTTGAGCCCGACGATGGCATGACCCGCCTCGTGATAGGCGGTGAGGCGTTTTTCCTCCTCGCTCATGACCATGGACTTGCGCTCGGCGCCCATCATGATCTTGTCCTTGGCCTTCTCGAAGTCCTCCATGTCCACCGTGCGCTTGTTGGCGCGCGCGGCGAACAGGGCCGCCTCGTTGACGAGGTTGGCGAGATCGGCGCCGGAGAAGCCCGGCGTGCCGCGGGCGATGTAAACGGGTTCCACGTCCTTGCCCAGCGGCACCTTGCGCATGTGTACCTTGAGGATCTGCTCGCGGCCACGCAGATCGGGCAGCGGCACCACCACCTGGCGGTCGAAACGGCCAGGGCGCAGCAGCGCGGGATCGAGCACGTCGGGACGGTTGGTGGCGGCAATGACGATGACACCTTCGTTGCCCTCGAAACCGTCCATCTCCACCAGCAACTGGTTGAGGGTCTGTTCACGCTCGTCGTGCCCGCCACCGAGGCCGGCGCCGCGATGACGACCGACGGCGTCGATTTCGTCGATGAAGATGATGCAGGGCGCGTGCTTCTTGGCCTGCTCGAACATGTCGCGCACGCGCGAGGCGCCGACGCCGACGAACATCTCGACGAAGTCGGAACCGGAAATGGTAAAGAAGGGCACCTTGGCCTCGCCGGCGATGGCCTTGGCAAGCAGGGTCTTGCCGGTGCCGGGCGGGCCCACCAGCAGCACGCCGCGCGGGATCTTGCCGCCCAGTTTCTGGAACTTGCCCGGGTCGCGCAGGAATTCCACCAGCTCGGCGACTTCCTCCTTGGCCTCCTCGACGCCGGCGACGTCGTTGAAGGTCACGCGCACCTGGTCTTCGCTGAGCAGGCGCGCGCGGCTCTTGCCGAAGGACAGGGCGCCGCGGCCACCGCCGCCACCCTGCATCTGGCGCATGAAGAAGATCCACACGCCGATGATGAGCAGGAAGGGAAAGAGACTGGAGAGCAGGGGCCACAGGAAGGACTGTTCCACCGGCCGCGCGCGGATCTCGATCCCCGCCTTGCGCAGTTCGCCGATGAGCACGGTGTAGTCCGTCTCCGGGGTATAGGTGGAATAGCGGGAACCGTCCTTGAGCTTGCCGGAGATGGTCTTCTCCTGGAAGATGGCCTCCACCACCTCGCGTTGATCCACCAGCTGCATGAACTGGGAATAGCTGATTTCATTGCTCTCGGCCGCATGCTGACCCAGGTTCTGGAAAACCATCATCAGGATGAGGGCGATAATGACCCACAGAAGTACGTTTTTTGCCAAGTCGTTCAACCTCTTGAACCCGCCATGATGCGTGGGCCACCGGCCCGTTTAGACGCTTTCCACAAGCCTACTATATTCCGCCCCGATAGTCCCGCGCCAGCAGGTATTGCTCGGTGGAACGCGGCCGCGAGGCGCGTGGCTTGCGCGTGATGAGCTTGCCGAAGGCCCCCTTGCAACGGGCACGGAAATCGTCGATCCCCTCCCCCTGGAAGACCTTGGTCAGGAAGTCACCGCCCGGGCGCAGCACCTGCCCCGCCAGGTCCAGCGCCAGCTCGGCCAGGTACATGGCGCGGGGCTGATCCACCGCCCGGTTACCACTGAGATTGGGGGCCATATCCGACATAACAAGGTCCACGGGCGTATCAGCCAGGGAAGCCAGCAGGGCGTCGAGCACCGCCTGCTCGGTGAAATCACCCTCCAGGACCTCCACGCCGGCGAGGCTGTCCATGGGCAGGACATCCAGGGCGATGATCCGCCCTCGCCCATCCAGGCGCCGGGCGGCGTACTGGGACCAGCCTCCGGGGGCCGCCCCCAGATCGATGATGGTCATGCCGGGCCGGATGAGGCGGTCGCGCTGGTCGATCTCCTGGAGCTTGTACACCGCCCGCGAGCGATAGCCCTCTTTCCGGGCCTGCTTGACCCAGTGGTCATCGAAATGTTCGCGCAGCCAGCGGTGGCTGCTCCTGGATCGCGCCATGTGTCAGACTTCGCTCTCGCCTGGGGGAACCATGATATAGCTATCTGTTCATAAAGGGAAAATGGCCGCCGCCGGCACCTGTTCGCCGCCTCCGACGGGGCACGGGGTGACGCCGCGCGCCCGGACAGGTACACTGCGCGCCCCTGCCCGCCGCCTGGAGCGGGCCACAGCCGAACCGACACCATGCGCCTCTCGCCGACCCAGAAGAAGTTCCTGCGCGCCCGCGCCCACGCCCTCAGGCCGGTGGTGATCGTCGGCGGCAGCGGGCTGCACGAGGCGGTACTGGCCGAGATCGACCAGGCCCTGGCCCATCACGAGCTCATCAAGGTGCGCTTCAACTGCGGCGACCGGGCGGCCCGCCAGGCCATGCAGGACACGGTGGGCGAGCACTGCCGGGCCGCGCTGGTGCAGGCCATCGGCCACATCGGCGTCTTCTACCGCAAGGCGGACAAGCCCCGCATCACCCTGCCGCGCTGAAGACCCGTCACGAGTGGCGAGGATCTGATCCCCCTCACCCTGACCCTCTACCCTGGCGGGCACCGAGGTCCCTCAGGGAGAGGGAACCGTTTTCCGTCGGCACCCGGTTTCCCAGGCCTTCGCCGTTTCAACACCATCGTCAAATCGGCGAAACAACTTTTCCGAGACTGCGCGTTCAGGCTTCCGTCGGCCGCAGGCCCGCCACCACCAGCGCCAGCCC
>JALTLF010000216.1:7346-10672 GCA_027005735.1 Chromatiales bacterium
CCGTCGGCACCCGGTTTCCCAGGCCTTCGCCGTTTCAACACCATCGTCAAATCGGCGAAACAACTTTTCCGAGACTGCGCGTTCAGGCTTCCGTCGGCCGCAGGCCCGCCACCACCAGCGCCAGCCCGGCGAGGCTGTTGAACAGGAACAGCACCGAGGCCACGCCGTGCAGGCGGCCGAAGCGCGTGGCGTTCTCGCCATCGAGGCCGGCGGCCTTGAGTTCCGCCATCATGGGCTGGAGCACGAACTGGCCGACGAGGAGCACCGCCAGCATGGCCAGCAGCAACCAGAAACGCCAGGCGCGCAGCGCCTCGCCACCCAGGGACGCGAGCTGCCCGCTGAGGAGCAACAGGGCGCAGACCAGGCCGAGGTAACTCATGATGGCGAACAACTGGCCGGCGAGATTGCCCGCCAGCATGCGATCGTCGAGACTCCTGAACAGCAGCGGCGCCACCACGTAGCCGATGATCCACATGCCGCCGACCCACAGGGTCAACGCGATCTGTTCACCAATGAAAAGGGATTTCATCGCCGCGGTTCAGATGTATTTCACCGCGAGGATCTCGAATTCCTTCACCCCGCCCGGCGTCTTCACCGTGGCAATGTCGCCTTCCTGCTTGCCGATGAGGGCGCGGGCGATGGGGGAATTGACCGACAACAGGCCGGCCTTGATGTCGGCCTCGTCCTCGCCGACGATCTGGTAGCGCACCTCCTCGCCGGTTTCCTCGTCGGCCAGCTCCACCGTGGCGCCGAAGATGATCTTGCCGCCGGCATCGAGCTTCGTCACGTCAATGATCTCGGCGTTGCTGAGCTTGGCCTCGATGTCCTGGATGCGGCCCTCGATGAAACTCTGCTGTTCGCGCGCGGCGTGATACTCGGCGTTCTCCTTGAGATCGCCATGCTCGCGCGCCTCGGCGATGGCCTTGATGACCTTCGGCCGGGCAACCGACTTGAGTTCCTTGAGTTCCTCGCGCAGCTTGTCCGCGCCACGTTGCGTCAATGGTACCTTGCTCATGCTCTCAACCCCTGGTGCAGATCCTGCAGACGATAGACGTCGCCGATGTCCTCTTCGCCAAGTGCCTCGCACAGGGCCAGCCCGCCGGCGAGGGTCGTCGTGTAGGTGACCTTGTGGCGCAGGGCGCTGCGCCGGATGGAGGCGGAGTCGGCAATCGACTGGCGACCCTCGGTGGTGTTGACGATGAGGCTGATCTCATCGTTCTTGATCAGGTCCACGATGTGCGGGCGGCCTTCCTGTACCTTGTTAATATAGTCACATTCCAGCCCCGCGGCACGCAAGGCCTCGCCGGTACCACGCGTCGCCACCAGCGAGAAGCCCAGTTCGATGAGCCGCCGGCCCACTTCCACCGCGCCGGCGCGGTCCACCCTGCGCACGCTGATGAAGGCCTTGCCGTTGTGCGGCAGGTCCACGCCGGCGCCAAGCTGGGACTTGGCGAAGGCGATGCCGAAGTTTTCTCCCACGCCCATGACCTCGCCGGTGGACTTCATCTCCGGGCCCAGTTGCGGATCCACGCCGGGGAACTTGATGAAGGGGAAGACGGCCTCCTTGACGGAAAAATACTCCGGCACCACCTCACCCGTGATGCCCTGCTCCTTGAGCGTCCTGCCGGTCATGCAGCGCGCCGCCACCTTGGCCCAGGGCACGCCCGTGGCCTTGGAAACGAAGGGCACCGTGCGCGAGGCGCGTGGATTGACCTCCAGCACGTAAACCTCGCCGTCCTTGACGGCGAACTGGGTGTTCATCAGGCCCACGACCCTGAGGGCGCGGGCCATGGCCACCATCTGCTTGCGCATCTCGTCCTGTACCGCGCTGTCGAGGCTGAAGGGCGGCAGCGAGCAGGCCGAGTCGCCCGAGTGCACGCCCGCCTGTTCGATATGTTCCATGATGCCGCCGATGACCACGTTCTCGCCGTCGCACACCGCGTCCACGTCCACCTCGATGGCATCGTCGAGGAAGCGATCCAGCAGCACCGGCGACTCGTTGGAGACCTTCACCGCCGAGCCCATGTAGCGGCGCAATTCGTCCTCGTTATAGACGATCTCCATGGCGCGGCCGCCAAGCACGTAGGAAGGCCGCACCACCAGCGGGTAGCCGATCTCCGCGGCGAGGCGCACGGCCTCTTCTTCCTCGCGGGCGGTGCGATTGGGCGGTTGCTTGAGGCCCAGTTCCTGGAGCATCTGCTGGAAGCGTTCGCGATCCTCGGCAAGATCGATGCAGTCGGGCGTGGTGCCGATGATGGGGGCATTGGCCGCTTCCAGGTCGCGCGCCAGCTTGAGCGGCGTCTGGCCGCCGTACTGCACGATGACGCCCTTCGGGTTCTCCTTGTGGATCACTTCGAGCACGTCTTCCAGGGTCAGCGGCTCGAAGTACAGGCGATCCGAGGTATCGTAGTCGGTGGAGACGGTCTCGGGATTGCAGTTGACCATGATGGTCTCGAAGCCGTCTTCACGGCAGGCCTGGGCGGCGTGCACGCAGCAGTAGTCGAACTCGATGCCCTGGCCGATGCGATTGGGACCGCCGCCGAGGACGACGATCTTGTCGCGCTCGCTGGGCTCGGCCTCGCATTCCTCCTCGTAGGTGGAATACATGTAGGCGGTGGTGGAGGCGAACTCGGCGGCGCAGGTGTCCACGCGCTTGTACACCGGGTGCACGTCCAGCGCCCAGCGGCGCGCGCGCACCTCGCCCTCGCTGCTGCCGAGCAGGGTCGCCAGGCGGCGATCGGAGAAGCCCTTTTGCTTGAGGCGAAACAGCGCCGCCGCATCCAGCGCGGCCAGCGACCTGCCGGCCAGGCCCTGTTCGATTTCCACCAGTTCGGCGATCTGCGCGAGGAACCAGGGATCGATCTTCGAGGCCTCGAAGACCTCCTCCACCGACCAGCCGGCGCGGAAGGCGTCGGCCACGTACCACAGGCGCTCGGCGGTAGGCTGGCGCACGCGGTTCTGGACATGGCCCCGGTCTTCATGGTGCGCCGGATCGATGAGCGGGTTGAGGCCGTCCATGCCGGTCTCGAGGCCGCGCAGGGCCTTTTGCAGGGATTCCTGGAAGGTACGGCCGATGGCCATGACCTCGCCCACGGACTTCATCTGCGTGGTCAGCCCCGGCTCCGCCTCGGCGAACTTCTCGAAGGTAAAACGCGGCACCTTGGTAACCACGTAGTCGATGCTGGGTTCGAAGGAGGCTGGCGTCACGCCGCCGGTGATCTCGTTGCGCAACTCGTCGAGGGTGTAACCCACCGCCAGCTTGGCGGCCACCTTGGCGATGGGAAAGCCGGTGGCCTTGGAGGCCAGCGCCGAGGATCGCGACACGC
>JALTLF010000217.1 GCA_027005735.1 Chromatiales bacterium
TCGCGCCTTATCTGCTGATGCTGCGCGACCTGGGCGGTCCCATGGCCTTTCCCTTCTTTGGTTATGACTTCGACGCCCTGGCAAGCGAAGCGCTCAAGGACTGAAGAAACCAGAACCCGCCTGTCTGAGACAGGCTCGTTCCTCGAACCTCGCCCCTCGTCACTGGCCACCGGCGCCCAGATATCCCATATCAATACGGGGTCGGAATACTCGCACGGTAAGACTTTACAGCCGGAATGGCGAGCACGAACAGGCCAAAATGGCCCCCCGGCGCCTTGCCGCTACCGGTGGAATTCCGTACAATCTGCCGCCCGCACCGTGCCGGCGCCCGGAATCCCCCGGGGAGGACCGGAGAGCGGTGGGGCCGAAAAGAGGACCTGACATGAAAGCCGAGATCCATCCCGCCTACGACGAGGTCACGGTGACCTGCAGTTGTGGCAACACGTTCAAGACCCGTTCCACCGCGGGCAAGGACATCAGTCTGGAAGTGTGTTCCGCCTGCCACCCCTTCTTCACGGGCAAGCAGAAGATCGTCGACACCGCCGGCCGCGTGGACAAGTTCCGCCAGAAATACGGCATGAAATAAGGCCCATGCGCGGTCTGGCCGATGCAAAACGGGCGCTCTCGGGCGCCCGTTTTCTTTTGCTCGCCCAGTACATCGCCCTGTGCCTCGCCGGCCTGCTCGCTGCCGCGCCGGCCACCGCCGACGACTGCCGCCCCGCGCGTTTCGACGCCGAGGTCGGCGTGCGCCAGGTCTACGACGGCGACACCGTGGCCCTGGCCGACGGGCGCAGGCTGCGCTTCATCGGTATCAACACCCCCGAGCGGGGGCGCGAGGAGCGCCCGCCGGAACCGCTTGCCGAGGCGGCGCGGCGTTTCGTCGCCACACGCCTGCCGCCCGGCACGCGCCTGAAGCTGGCCTTCGACGCCGACCGCGAGGACCGCTACCACCGCCTGCTGGCCCATCCCTTTCTCGCCGACGGCACCAACCTCGCCGCGGCCCTCATCGAGGCGGGGCTGGGCTTTGCCATCGTCGTGCCCCCCAACGGCGCCTTCGTTTCCTGTTACGCCGCCGCCGAGGCCCGCGCCCGCGCCGCCGGGCGCGGGATCTGGGCCGAGCCCTACTACGTCCCGCGCGAGGCGACGGCACTGGGCGACGCTGACGCGGGCTTCCGCCTGCTGCGGGGGCGGGTGAAGGACTTGCGCTACGGGCGCCGCAGTTTCTATCTCGATCTCGCCCCCGGCGTGGCGGTGCGCCTGCACGCCCGCGACCAGATCTATTTCCGCGGCTACGACCTCGAGGCCCTGGTGGGACGTACCATCACCGTGCGCGGCTGGCTGCGCCGCTACCGGGGCCGCTGGCGCATGCCCCTGCGTCACCCGGCCATGCTCTCGGGCTGGCCGCGGGAGGCGGGCGCGCCGGGAGGGGAAAACCCGCCGGCATCAGAGTAAGATGGCGGCCTTGCAGGAGACGACCCCGCCCATGTCCGACAACGATCCCAAAGACCGGCGCCAGACCGCCCTCGACTACCACGCGCAACCCGTGCCGGGCAAGATCGCCACCGCCCTGACCAAGCCCTTCGCCACCCAGTCCGAGCTCAGCCTCGCCTATACCCCGGGGGTGGCCGAACCGGTGCGCGAGATCGCCCGCGATCCGGCCGAGGCCTACCGCTACACCGGCAAGGGCAACCTGGTGGCGGTGATCACCGACGGCACCGCCGTGCTGGGACTCGGCAACGTGGGTGCGCTGGCGGGCAAGCCGGTGATGGAAGGCAAGGCGGTGCTGTTCAAGCGCTTCGCCGACATCGACGTCTTCGACATCGAGGTGGATGCGCCCAGCCCCGAGGCCTTCATCGAGACCGTGGCCCACATTGCGCCGACCTTCGGCGGCATCAACCTCGAGGACATCGCCGCCCCCCACTGCTTCGCCATCGAGGCGGAACTCAAGGCGCGCCTCGACATCCCCGTGTTCCATGACGACCAGCACGGTACCGCCATCATCATCCTCGCCGGCCTGCTCAACGCCCTGCGCGTGCAGGACAAGGCCCTCGATACGGTGCGCGTGGTGTGCCTCGGCGCGGGGGCGGCGGCCATCGCCTCCATGCGCCTGCTCCGGGAACTGGGCGTGAGCGGCGAGCAGATCACCATGGTGGATCGCCAGGGCGTGATCCACGCCGGGCGCGCCGATCTCAATCCCTACAAGCAGGAGTTCGCCCGCGAGACCGGGCGACGCACTCTGGCCGACGCCCTGGCCGGCGCCGACGTACTGGTGGGGGTCTCCGGCCCGCGCCTGGTGACGCCGGAGATGGTGAAGCGCATGGCGCCGCGGCCGGTGATCTTCGCCCTCTCCAACCCTGACCCGGAGATCGATCCTGCCACCGCCCACGCCGTGCGCGACGACCTGGTCATGGCCACCGGGCGCAGCGACTACCCCAACCAGGTCAACAACGTGCTTGGCTTTCCCTTCATCTTCCGCGGCGCGCTGGACGTGGCCGCCAGCGCCATCAATACCGAGATGGAGCTGGCCGCCGTGCATGCCCTGGCCGCGCTGACCCACGAGCCCGTACCCGACGAAGTCCTCAAGGCCTACCGCCTGCCGGCACTGGCCTTCGGCCGCGACTACATCATCCCCAAGCCCTTCGATCCGCGCCTGCGCGACTTCGTCCCCCCCGCCGTGGCGCGCGCCGCCATCGACACCGGCGTGGCACGCGCGCCGTGGCCGG
>JALTLF010000218.1:0-5283 GCA_027005735.1 Chromatiales bacterium
GGCCGTATCTGCGTGCCCGGTTCCATCGCGGTGGACGAACTCATGGTGACGGAGAGCTATGCCCACGTGCATCACATCGTCTCCAACGTGCGCGGGCGCCTGCGCGACGACGTGCTCCCCGGAGAGGTGATCCGCGCGGTCTTTCCCGGCGGCACCATTACCGGCTGCCCCAAGGTGCGCTGCATGGAGATCATCGCCGCGCTGGAAGGGGAGGCCCGAGGGCCCTACACCGGCTCGCTGGGTTATCTGAACCGCAACGGCGACATGGATCTCAATATCCTCATCCGCACCATCAGCCTCTGCGGCGACACCCTCGCGATCCGCGCCGGGGCGGGGATCGTCGCCGACTCCGATCCCGCGCGGGAACTCGAGGAGACCCGCGCCAAGGCCGAGGGCATGTTGCGTGCCCTGCGCCCGGCCTGATCCACCCATGCCCGGCGTCACCCACAGCGAACCCGTGGCGATCCTCGTCGATGGCGAGCCGGCCGCGTCGCTGAACGCGCTGGATCGCGGCCTGCACTACGGCGACGGCCTCTTCGAGACCATGGCGCTGGTGGACGGCGACGTGCTCTGGGCCGAGGATCACCTGCGACGCCTGGCGCAGGGCATGGATCGCCTCGGCATCACGGGGCTCGACATGCCGGCCCTGCACGCGGAGATGGCGCGCCTCGCCGAGGGTGTCGCCCGCGGCGTGCTCAAGCTCATTGTCACCCGAGGCGCAGGAGGGCGCGGTTACGGGCCGCCCGGGGGCATCTCGCCCACGCGGGTGCTCATCCGCTATCCCTGGCCCGCGCCACCCGCCGGGGTGATGGAAGACGGGGTGCGCCTGCGCTGCTGCGAGACGCCGCTGGGACGCAACCCGCGGCTGGCGGGGATCAAGCACCTCAACCGGCTCGAACAGGTGCTGGCCCGGCGGGAATGGGAGGAACGCGGCATCGACGCGGATATTGTCGAGGGTCTCATGTTCGACGAAAAGGGCTTGCTCATCGAGGGGGTATCCAGCAATGTATTTCTGTGCCGTGGTGACACCATCCTCACCCCCCGGCTGGATCACTGCGGCGTGCGCGGAATTGTCAGGCAAAAGCTCTCGGAAATCGCTACAATTTTGTCTATGCAGTTGATTGAAAAGGACATTGACCGTGGCGGGCTGGAGGCCCTGCTCGACGAGGGCGCGGGTCTGTTTCTCACCAACAGTCTCATCGGCCTCTGGCCGGCGCGCGAGCTGGACGGGCGCGCCATCCCCATCCCCGATGCCGTGCGCCGTCTCCAGGCGGCACTGGCGCGGCAGCGTGGTGTCTCGTGAAACAGGCCGCCTTTCGTTTCCTCGCCGTCGCCGTGCTGGCCGTGAGCCTGGGCGTGGGCTGGCTGTGGTGGGACTACCAGGTCTTTCTCGATGCCCCCCTCGAGGGCGTGGCGGCCGAGGGCGAACTCCTCGAGGTGGAACCCGGTTCCAATCTCACCCGTCTCGGCCAGGAACTGCACGCGCGCGGCTGGTTGCGCCGGCCCGGCTACTGGTTGTGGCACGCCCGCTGGAGCGGCCGCGGCGACATCATGGTGGGCGAATACCGCGTCACCCCCGAGGATACGCCGCGCACCCTGCTCGAACGCCTCAATACCGGCAAGGTGGCCCAGTACAGTTTCACCATCGTCGAGGGCTGGACCTTCCAGCAGTTGCGCCGCGCCATCGAGGCCGACCCGGTGCTGGAACAGACCCTCGTCGGTCTGCCCGCCGACACCGTCATGGCGCAACTGGGCAGGCCGGGGCTGCACCCGGAAGGCCGTTTCCTGCCGGACACCTATCATTTTCCCCGCGGTACCAGCGACCTGGATTTCCTGCAACGCGCCATGCGGGAAATGGATCGGGTGCTGGCCGCGGAGTGGGAGGCCCGCGCCGTGGGCCTGCCGTTCAGGGATCCCTACGAGGCGCTGGTGCTGGCCTCCATCGTCGAGAAGGAGACCGCCGTGCCCGCCGAGCGTCAGCAGATCGCCGGCGTCTTCGTGCGCCGCCTGGAGCGGCGCATGCGCCTGCAAAGCGATCCCACCGTGATCTACGGCATGGGGGAGCGTTACGACGGCAACATCCGCCGGCGCGATCTGCGGCGCGACAATCCCTACAATACCTACCGGCGCCACGGTCTGCCGCCGACCCCCATCGCCCTGCCGGGACGTGAGGCCATCTACGCGGCGCTGCATCCCGACGACGGCGATGCGCTGTACTTCGTCGCCCGCGGCGACGGCAGCCACTACTTTTCCAGTACCCTGGAAGAGCACAACGAAGCCGTGATCCGTTTTCAGCTCAAGGGAAAACGGCGGGCCTTTTCTTCGTACCGCGAACCCGGCCAGCCCGACTGAGCGGCTCCACCGCAGGCAGGACCCACTCCAGACACGATGCGAGGCAAGTTCATTACCGTCGAAGGCGTCGAGGGCGTCGGCAAGTCCACCAACATGGCCTTCATCGCCCGGTTCCTGCGTGAGCGCGGCATGGACGTGGTGGAGACCCGTGAACCGGGCGGCACGCCCACCGGCGAGGCCATCCGGGAACTCCTGCTGGATGCCCGTCGCACCGACATCCATACCGACACCGAACTCCTGCTCATGTTCGCCGCGCGCGCGCAACATCTCGCCGAACTGATCCGCCCGGCGCTGGAGCGCGGGCAATGGGTGCTCTGTGATCGCTTCACCGACGCCACCTATGCCTATCAGGGCGGGGGGCGCGGCGTGCCGGCGGCGCGCATCGCGGTGCTGGAGGACTGGGTCCAGGGGGAACTGCGCCCCGACCTGACCATCCTGCTGGATCTGCCGGTGGGCGACGGTCTGAAACGCGCGGCGGGACGCAGTGAGCCGGATCGCTTCGAACAGGAACAGCGGGCCTTTTTCGAACGCGTGCGTGCCGCCTACCTGGCGCGGGCCGAGGCCGCGCCGCAACGCTACCGGGTGATCGACGCCTCGCCTCAGCTGACGGAGGTGCAGGCACGCCTGCGCGCGGTGCTGGAGGATTTCTGCCGTGGCTGAAGACGCCGCCGCCGGTCGGCTTCCCGGCATGGATCTGCCCGCGCGCCTCGACACGGTGTATCCGTGGCAGGAGGACGTGTGGCGAGGGTGGCAGGCGCGTTGCCAGCGCGGTGAGGTGCCCCACGCCCTGCTGCTGCGCGGGGACGCCGGCATCGGCAAGACCCACCTGGCCCTTTCCATGGCCGCGCACCTGTTGTGCAGTGAAAGCCCTTCACCCTGCGGGACGTGCGCCGCCTGCCGTTTCATGCAGGCGGGTACCCACGCGGACTTTCGCTTTCTCGGCCCGGAGGACGACAGCAAGTGGATCCGCATCGAGCAGGTGCGGGAACTCATCGACGCCCTCAATCTCACCAGCCAGCGGGGGCGCTACAAGGTCGCCGTTCTGGCCCCCGCCGAGCGCCTCAACACCGCGGCGGCCAACGCCCTGCTCAAGACCCTGGAGGAGCCGGCCAGTGACACGGTGTTGATCCTGGTGAGTGCCCGGCCGGCCTTCCTGCCCGCCACCATCCGCAGCCGTTGCCAGCAGCTGCCGCTGGCGCCGCCACCCCGCGAGATGGCGCTGGAGTGGCTGGCGGCGCAGGCCGCCAGCGCGGGACTGGCGGACGGCGAACGTGAGCAACTGCTGGATCTGGCCGCCGGGGCGCCGCTCGCGGCGCTACAGCTCGCCGAGGAGGGGGAACTGGCCGCCCATCAGGCGGCCTTCGAGGCCTTTGCCGGCCTGACGCGGGGAGAGGGTGTCAGTCCCGTGGCGGTGGCGGCACAGTGGGCCGAGGCGGGCCTCGACAGGGCGCTGCGCCGGCTCCACACCTGGAGCCATGATCTCGTCGTGCTGCGCCAGCTGGGCCCGGCGGCGGGGGAAGGGCGCGTGGCGGGCATGGTGCGGAGCCGCGGCCTCGCCGGGGTCTTGCAAGGGCTGGCAAAACCTTTAGACTTGAAGGCCTTACACGTGTGGCAGGCACGCATCCGCGACGCGGGGCGACTGGTGGACACCCCGGTGACGGCCGCGACGGTGCTCGAAGATCTGTTGCTGGAGTGGGTTAAAGTCTCGGCGCCACATCGCCGATAAGCTTTTCTATATAAAAGGATAAAGGGAAGGGATACATTATGGCCCAGATGCCCCCGGGAATGGCGGGTGGGGCTCGGCAGGGGATCCTGTCGCTGACCATCCGAGACAAGAGTGCCCTGTATGCGGCCTACATGCCCTTCGTCAAGAACGGCGGCCTGTTCATCCCCACCAACAAGGATTACCAGCTTGGTGACGAGGTCTTCATGCTGCTGACCCTGATGGACGAGAAGGAAAAATTGCCGGTGGCCGGCAAGATCGTCTGGATCACGCCCAAGGGCGCGCAGGGAAACCGTGCCTCCGGGATCGGCGTGCAGTTCAGCGATCAGGACGGCGGTGCCGCGCGTACCAAGATCGAAACCTACCTTGCCGGGGCGCTGAAGTCGGATCGCCCGACCCACACCCTGTAGCCCCGCCACCGATCTGTGCTAGCATCCCCACCGCCCGTAGCCGGGCGGTTTTTGTTTATACAGGACGGATCCCATGACAAGCATGCTGGTCGATTCCCATTGCCATCTCGATCGCCTCGATTTGAGTCGCCACGAGGGCTCCCTCGATCACGCCCTCGACGCGGCCCGTGCGGCGGGCGTCGGCCATTTCCTGTGCGTGAGCATCGACGCGGAGAACCTGCACACCGTGGGTGAACTCGCCGCGCGCTACGCGGATGTCTCCGCGTCGGTGGGGATCCACCCCAACGAACGCGAGGGCGAGGAGCTCGAGGTGGAACAGCTGGTGGCCTATGCCGCCTCCGAGCACGTGGTGGCCATCGGCGAGACCGGCCTGGACTATTTCCGCAGCGAGGGTGACCTGGAGTGGCAGCGTGAGCGCTTCCGCCGGCACATCGCCGCGGCGAAGGAAAGCGGCAAGCCTCTCATCATTCACATGCGTGATGCCACGGCGGATACCCTGCGTATCCTCCGCGAAGAAAAAGCCCACGAGGTGGGCGGCGTGATGCATTGTTTCGTGGATTCCTGGGACACCGCCCGGGCGGCCATGGACATGAACTTCGTCATCTCCTTTTCCGGCATCGTCACCTTCAGGAGCGCCAGCGAGTTACAGGAGGTGGCGCGCAGGCTGCCGCTGGAGCGGATGCTGGTGGAAACGGATTCGCCCTACCTCGCGCCGGTGCCGTATCGTGGCAAGAGCAACGAACCGGCCTTCGTGCGCCACGTGGCGGAATTCATCGCCCAACTGCGCGGCATGGAATT
>JALTLF010000218.1:5383-89480 GCA_027005735.1 Chromatiales bacterium
GGTCGCGGTCGTCGGTTTTCGTCGATGGCGACGTAGGTGAGGACGGCCTCGCAGACGCGTTCCACTTCCAGGGACATGCGGTTGCGCTGGGCGAAGCCTTCCACCCTGACCGAGATCGACGTGTTGCCAACGCGTGTGACGTCGGCATAGAGGCTGATCAGGTCACCGACGAAAACAGGCTTGAGGAAAAGGAACTCGTTGACGGCCACGGTGACGATACGTCCCCGTGCCCGTTGCAGGGCGACGATGCTGCCGGCGATGTCCACCTGGGACATGAGCCAGCCGCCGAAGATGTCACCGGCGGCATTGGTATCGGCGGGCATGGCCAGCACGCGGATCGCCGGCGAACGGTCCTTGGGCAGGGCATCGTCGCCTGACGCGGCGCCGCCCATGAATCAATGCCCCGCGTACATGGCGTCGATGGCGTCGGCGAAGCGTTCCATGATCTGTTTGCGCCGCAGCTTGAGCGTGGGCGTGATGAGGCCATCGTCCACGGTCCAGGGATCGAAGCTCAGGGTCACCCGGTGGATGTTCGCATAACCGGGGAATTCATCCATTTGCGCCGCGATGCGCGCCAGTACCGCGTCCAGCACCCGCTTGTCGGTGAGGGCTTCGGGTGCCTTGGGATCGAGGCCGAGGGACTGGGCAAAGTTTGGCCAGGTGTCGGGGTTGAGCACCGCGATGGCGCTGAGGTAGGGCTTGCCCTCGCCGAGCACCAACACCTGGTCGAAGAGGGGATCGTTGGCAATGGCCATCTCGATATCCGCCGGCGGCACCTTCTCGCCGTTGGCCAGCACGATGATCTCCTTGATACGACCGGTAATGTAGATGTGGTTGTTGTCGATGCGCGCCTTGTCGCCGGTGTGCAGCCAGCCGTCCCGGTCGATGACCGCGGCGGTGGCCTCCTCGTTGTTCCAGTAACCCAGCATGACGCCGGGTGAACGCACCAGCAATTCGTCGTCTTCACCCAGTCTGATTTCCACGTCACGCAGGGGTTCTCCGACGCTGGCCGGATCGTTGTTATCCAGCTTGTTGGTGCTGATCACCGGGCTGGTTTCCGTCAGGCCGTAGCCCTGGGAGATGGGCAGGCCAAGGCCAATGAAGGTCCTGGCGATGTCCAGCGACAGGGGCGCACCGCCGCTGATGGAGAAGCGCAGGCGTCCGCCCAGGCGGCGCATGACCTTTTTCCCCACCAGCATGTTGAGGATCGGCCACAGCATCTGGCGTGGCGACCATTCGGCGCGGCCCTGCTGGATCTCGAAGCGTTGCCAGCCGGTTTCCACCGCCGCCATGAAGAGCTTGCGCGCGAGGGGCGACTTTTCCTCCAGGCCGGCCTGGATCTTGTTGTACACGCGCTCGAAGATGCGCGGCACGGTGACCAGGATGGTGGGGCGTACGGTTTGCAGGTCTTCGCCCAGTTCCGGGATGGAGCGCGCATAGGCTATCTCCGCGCCGGCGAGGATGGGGATGTAGTGGCCCACGGTGCGCTCGAACATGTGCGACAGGGGCAGGAAGGAGAGGAACAGGTCGTCGGTGCGCACCTCCACGCTGTGGACGCCGGCATAGGCGTTCCACAGGATGTTGCCGTGGCTCAGCATCACCCCCTTGGGTTTGCCGGTGGTTCCCGAGGTATAGACGATGGTGGCCAGTTGCTGGTTGTAGATATCCGGCGTATGCAGGGTATCGCCGTGCTCCGGCAACCAGTCGTCCACATGCCGGAGGCGGGGTTCCTCGCTGTCATCGAGTGCCTCCAGGCTGAGGATGGTCCTGGTCGGCGTGAAGTCCTCGCGCGCCGCGCGGATCTGGGTCCAGCATTCCTTGCCCTCGATGAGCACCAGCTTGATGCCGGCATCCTGGATGATATAGGCGACGTTCTCGGCGCGGTCGTTGGTGTACAGGGGCACGATGACGATGCCGAGGCCCAGGGCGGCCTGCTCGAACATGACCCACTCGCGGCAGTTACGCAGCATGATGCCGACGCGGTCGCCGGAGACCAGGCCTTCGTTCTTCAGCGCGGTCTGCCAGCGCGCGATGTGACCGCCCATCTCGGCCCAGGTGGTTTCCAGCCACGCCCCG
The DNA here is from genome assembly GCA_027005735.1 of Chromatiales bacterium. Lineage (GTDB taxonomy): Bacteria > Pseudomonadota > Gammaproteobacteria > CAMYNG01 > CAMYNG01 > HyVt-448. The sequence goes on from JALTLF010000218.1 coordinate 7,460, forward strand.
GTGGTGGCATCGTAGTGGTGGTAGGCGCGCTTGTCCGGCGTGCGCCGGATGCGCTCGATCATCAGCCCCGGCAAGCTGCCGGCCTGTTCGGGAGATATGTAGTCTGTCGTCATGCCTGCTTTTCTGTATTGGTTTTGAGTTCCCGCCATGCGGGGTGGGGTTTGAATCGTTCGCCGTGTTTTTCGGTGAGCGTCTCCATGATCAACAGGAGCTGATCGACGCCACGCGTCTCGATGTATTTCATCGGGCCGCCGCGGAAGGGCGCGAAGCCGGTGCCGAAGATCATGCCGGCATCAAGGTGATCCGCATCGGCGACCACCTTGTCGTGCAGGCAGGCCACGGCCTCGTTGAGGTAGCGGCACAGGAGGCGGTCGAGTATGTCGTTGGGCGCCACGTAACGCCTGTCAGGGGTGGGCTTTACCGGCTTGCCCTTCTTGAAGACATAGAAGCCCCTGCCGGATTTCTTGCCCAGGTCACCGCGACTGACCATGTCCTTGAGGCGCTGCGGCACCTCGATGTCCATGTGTTCGGCAAGGATCTCGGCGACATGCAGGCAGATGTCCAGGCCGACGGTGTCCGCCAGTTCGATGGGTCCCATGGGCATGCCGAAGCGGGTGGCGGCGCGGTCGATGAGAACCGGCGGCACGCCTTCGGCGTAGAGGGTGACCGCCTCGATGAGATAGGGCATGAGGACGCGGTTGACGAGGAAGCCTGGCGTGCTGGTCACCGGCAGGGGCAGCTTGCCGATGGCCTTTGTGAAGGCGGCCCCGTGGCTGACGTACTCGGCACTGGTCTTCTTGTCGTGCACCACCTCCACCAGCGGCATCTTCGCCACCGGGTTGAAGAAGTGCAGGCCGATGAGGCGCGCGGGATCCTTCAGGACCTTGCCGATCTCGGCGAGCGGAATACTGGAGGTGTTGGTGGCGAGGATGGTGTCGGGCCGTACCTTGTCCTCGATGGACTTGAACAGGTCCTGCTTGACCTGGACGTCCTCGAAGATGGCCTCGATGACCACGTCGGCGCTCTTGAGCCCGTCACCACGCAGGTCGGGAACGAGGCGGTCCATGGCGGCCTGGACGAGCAGGCGATCCTTGAGGCGACGCTTGAACAGCTTGCTGGCCTTGCCCATGGCGCGCGCCAGGGTCTCGTGCTGGCGATCCTGGATGGTGACGGTCATGCCGCGGAAGGCGCACCAGGCGGCGATGTCCGCGCCCATGACCCCGGCGCCGATGACGTGCACGTGCTTGACGGTGTAGTCGCTGTCCTTCGCCCGCGCCTTGAGCTGTTCCTGCAAGAGGAAGACGCGCACGAGGTTCTGCGCGGTACGGCCGACGATGAGGCCGGCCACCGAGGCGGCCTCTTTCTCCAGCATGCGGTCGGGCTTGTCGAAATCGTTGACCCACAGATCGATGACCGCGTAGGGCGCCGGGTAGTGGGCGCGCGGCGCCTTCGCCGAGACCTTTTTGACCAGGAAGCGGGCCAGCAGGGGGCGCAGGAAACGCAGGTTGGGCAGGGTCTTGAAGAACGACAGGGGTTTTACCGCCGGCGGCGACAGGGCGACCTCGCGCGCCGCCCTGAGGGCGTGGCGGCGCGGGACGGCATAGGTGACCAGGCCCAGGCGCCGGGCGGCGCGCGCGGAGACGCTGCGACCGGTGAGAATGAGATCCAGCCCCGCCAGCGGGCCGACGGTCTGGATCATGCGCACCGTGCCGCCGAAGCCGGGATGGATGCCGAGGCGCACCTCCGGCAGGCCGAGGCGGGTGGCCGGATCGTCCACGGCGATGCGGTAGCGGCAGGCCAGCGCCAGCTCGAGGCCGCCGCCGAGGCAGAAACCGTCGATCAGGGCGATGGTGGGGCAGGACAGGCCGGCGAGGGTGTTGAAGATCCCGTGGGCATAGCGGATCTTTTCCAGCGCCGCTTCTTCACTGTCGAAGTTCTGAAACTCGGTTACGTCGGCGCCAGCGATGAAGCCGCTCTCCTTGGCCGAGAGGATGACCAGCGCGCGGGGTGGCTGGTTGACGATCTCCAGCAGGGCCTGGTCGAGTTCCTCCATGACCTCGCCGGAGAGGACGTTGGTGCCGGCATCGTGCTTGTCCAGGTAGAGCCAGGCGATGCCGTCGTCGTCGTGTTCGAGTTTCCAGTTTTTCATGCTTTTTGTTGTCATCGTGGTTCCTTGTTCCGGGCAGGCGGATCAGTCGATACGCTCGACGAGCATGGCGCCGCCCTGGCCGCCACCGATGCACAGGGTGGCGATGCCGTGGCGGGCGTTGTTGCGCCTGAGGACATGCAAGAGGTGCAGGACGATACGTGCGCCGCTGGCGCCCACCGGGTGACCGAGGCTGATGCCGCCGCCATCGACGTTGAGGCGCGCGCGATCGAGTTCGCCGAGGGCCTTGTCCAGGCCCAGTTCCCTGCGGCAGTAGTCGTCGTCGGCCCAGGCGGCGAGGCAGGCCAGTACCTGCGCCGCGAAGGCCTCGTTGATCTCCCAGTAGTCCACGTCCGCGAGCCCCAGCTTGTGGCGCCGGAGGATGGGGGTGGTGGCGTGCACGGGGCCAAGGCCCATCTGCGCCGGATCGAGGCCCGCCCATTCGCTGTCCACCAGCCGGCCGATGACCGGCAGCCCGTGCGCGTCCACCGCCTTCTGGCTGGCAAGCAGCAGCATGGCGGCGCCGTCGGTGATCTGCGCGCTGTTGCCCGCGGTGACGTTACCGAAGTGGCGATCGAAGACCGGCTTCAGGCCGGCGAGTTTGTCCACGCTGGAGTCCCGCCGCAGGCCGTCGTCCTCGAGGTAGAAGTGGCCCCGGGTATCGTAGAGAGGCTCGATCTCGCCGAGATAGCCCTTGTCCTGCGCCGCGGCGAGGCGCTGGTGGCTCTCCACCGCATAGCGATCCATGGTTTCGCGATCGATACCGAAGCGCCAGGCGAGGTTTTCCGCGGTCTGTCCCATGGAAAGGCCGACCACCGGATCGGTGAGGCCGCGCAGCAGGCCAATGACGGGTTTCAGGTGACGCCCGCGCAGCTTGCCGAACACCTGCAACTTCTGCCACAGGCTGCGCGCGCTGTTGAGTTCACCCAGCCAGCCCACCATGGCCTCGTTGAGCAGCACCGGCGCGTGGCTCATGGATTCGACCCCGCCGGCGAGGACGAGATCCGCGCGGCCCATGATGATGTCCTTGGCGGCGCTGTCCAGCGCCTGCATCCCGGAGGCGCAGTTGCGCTGTACCGTGTAGGCGGGCACCTTCTCGCCGCAACCCAGGCGCAGGGCGACGACGCGGGCGATGTTGGCCTCGTCGGGACCCGGCATGACGCAGCCGAGCACCACTTCATCGAGCATGTCGGGGGTGAAGGACTGGCGTGCCAGCAGGGGACGGGCGCAGCCCAGGGCGAGGCTCGCGGCGGGGAAGGGACCGGGCCTGTTGCGCGCCTTGAGGAAGGGGGTGCGGCTGCCGTCGACGACAAAGACCTCGCGGCCCTTGAGATTTCCGCCATTGCTGCGTCTTGCGGCGCTGGCGGTCTTTTTCTTCGGCGTGCTCTTGCGCGTGGTGGCCGCCTTTTTCTTCGTCGTGGTTTTTTTTGTTGTCGCCATGGTTGTGCTTACTCTTTTCCAAAGTCGATGGGGAAGTCATCCACCGTGATGACTTCTCGGCGCGCGGCCTCGGCCTCGCGCACCAGCTGCGCGTCATCCTCGTCGATGAGCTTGCGCTTGATGCCCTCGGCGAGCCAGGCCTCGAGCCCGCGATACTGGGGCTTGAAATCACGCAGTTCCTTGCGCAGCTTACGCTCCACGTGTTCGGCGGTGATGACCTTGACCAGCGCATCCTCGATGCGCCCGATCTGCTCGTCCGTGGTGGGCGGGAGATAGATCCCGTGGGTCAGGCGGTCGCGCGTGGCCGAAGGGGCCAGCAGCAGCTCCGCGACCTCGTGGCCCAGCCTGTCGCTCGGCGGCGAGAACCAGCGCCCGAGGGGGAAGATGCACCAGCGCAGCACCCAGGCCACCGGACGGTTGGGCAGGTTGTGGAGGATCTGGTTGACGCGATCCTGGATGGTGAACAGGCTGTGCTCCACCGACCAGCGCAGCAGCGGCAGGTCTTCCCGGGGGCTGCCGTCGTTGTGAAAGCGTTGCAGCGCGGCGGTGGCCAGGTAGAGATGACTGAGGATGTCCGCCAGCCGTCCCGACAGGCGCTCGCGGCGCTTCAGGGTACCGCCGAGGGTGGCCAGTGCCGCGTCGGCGAGCAGGGCGAAGGCCGAACTCATGCGCGTGAGGTGCTGGAAGTAGCGCCGCTCCCGGCCGCGTCCCGGCGTAAAGATGAAGAAGGAACTGGTGATGGCGTAACTGAAGGTGCGCAGCAGGTTGGTGACGACGAAGCGGATATGGCCGAAGAGGGCGACGTCGAACTTGCGCAGCGATTCTTCCTCGTCCTCGAGGTTGACGGCCTCCATGAGCTTGAGGATATGGGGGTGCGCGCGCACCGCGCCCTGGCCGAAGATGATCATGGAGCGCGTGAGGATGTTGGCGCCTTCCACGGTAATGGCGATGGGCACCGCCTGGTAGACGCGGCCCATGAAGTTACGCGGCCCGAGGCAGATCCCCGCGCCGCCGAGCACGTCCATGGCGTCGTTGACCACGGTACGCATGCCCTCGGTGATGTGGTACTTGACGATGGCGGAAATCACCGAGGGTTTCTCGCCGCGATCCAGGGCGCTGGCGGTGAGCACGCGGGCGGAATCCATTAAATAGGTATAACCGGCGATACGCGCCAGCGCCTCCTGCACCCCCTCGAAGCGCCCGATGGGGATCTTGAACTGGCGCCGGATGCGTCCGTAGGCCCCCACCGAGCGGCAGGCCAGCTTGCCGGCGCCGCAGCCCAGCGCCGGCAGGGAGATGGAGCGACCGTCGGCGAGGCACTCCATGAGCATGCGCCAGCCCTGGCCGGCACGCTCCGCGCCGCCGATGAGCCAGTCGATGGGGATGAAGACGTCCTTGCCGCTGTTGGGGCCGTTCATGAACATGATGTTGAGCGGCAGGTGGCGGCGGCCGATGTTGACCCCGGGGTGATCGGTGGGGATGAGGGCGAGGCTGATGCCGATGTCTTCCCTGTCGCCCAGCAGCCGGTCGGGATCGTAGAGCTTGAAGGCCAGGCCCAGCAGGGTGGCCACCGGACCAAGGGTGATGTAGCGCTTCTCCCAGGTCAGGCGGATACCGAGGACATCCTTTTGGCCGTCGAAGTCCTGCTTGCAGACGATGCCGTAGTCGGGCATGGCGCCGGCGTCGCTGCCGGCCTCGGGGCTGGTGAGGGCGAAACAGGGGATCTCCTCGCCACGCGCCAGGCGCGGCAGGTAATGGTCACGCTGGCGGTCGGTACCGTATTCCATCAGCAGCTTCGCCGGCCCCAGCGAGTTGGGCACCATCACCGTCACCGCCGCGGTGACGCTTCGCGAGGCGATGCGCAGCACCACCTCGGAGTGGGCCAGCGCGGAGAAGGCCAGTCCGCCGTAGCTGCGCGGAATGATCATGCCGAAGAAGCCCTTGTCCTTCATGAACTGCCAGATCTCGGGCGACAGGTCATATTCTTCGTGGGTGATCTTCCAGTCGTCGATCATGGCGCAGAGTTCTTCCACCGGGCCGTTGAGGAAGGCCTCCTCCTCGGGGCTCAGTCGCGGCGCGCCCTGCTTGCGCAGCTTGCGCCAGCGGGGACGACCGCTGAAGAGCTCGCCGTCCCACCACACGGTGCCGGCCTCCAGGGCCTCGCGCTCGGTATCCGACATGGAAGGCAGGACGCGCTTGAACAGCTTGAGCACCGGCTCGGAGATCCAGTGCATGCGCCAGCGGTGTTCGCTGTCGGTGGTGGCGCGCAGCAGGGCGTGGCCGCGTGCGAAACAGGCCGCTTCGACGGCCGCGGCGGCGAGAAGCAGCAGCCAGGACAGGGGGATCTGGTCGAGAACGAGCAGCAACAGGGCGAGCAGGAGCAGGTACGGCATACGCGGCATCATGGTCCGGACCTCCAGGTCTGGGGCAGGGTGGGAAGCGCGGGGCATGCCAGGGCGGGCGGGCAGGATCGTGCGCTGGCGGGCCATGTTGTGACGAATTCCATCTCGTTTATCCCAAGCGGTTGAAAATCTGAATCAAAACGCTTCAGGTCACTATATATTCCGACCGCGGCGTTGTCCAAAAGTTACAGGCAATTTTGCCGGCGAGGTCACCTGCCTCGCCGCGAGGATCTCCCTCCCTGTCTATAACTCTATCGGAATTTCAGCTTTCCGCCACCGCGATGGCGGCGTCGAGCCGGGAAAGGGGGGTGTAAAAGTGCGGCGAGAAGCGGATCCCGCCGCCGCGTGGCGCACAGACGATACCGGCGGCCATCAGGCGCGCGTGACAGTCCGTGTTTGCCTGCTGACGGTGGCGGAAGGTGACGATGCCGGCGTAGCGGCCCTCGGTCGGATCGCTGAGGAGTTCGAGTTTCGGGCTTTCCTCGATGCGGGCCATGAGGTGGCGGGCGCGCGCCAGCACGGCGGCCTCCACCTCGGCCATGCCCATCTCTTCGAACAGCGAAAGGCTGGCGGCGAGGGCGTGCACGCCGAGCATGTTGGGACTGCCGCATTCGAAGCGCTGCGCCCCGGCGGCGGGGCGCCAGTCGCGGCGATCGAAGTCGTGGGGCTCGGCGACCATGTGCCAGCCGTACTCGTTGAGCCGCAACAGTTCCCGGCGCTCGGGGCGCACGTAGAAAAAACCGAGACCCTCGGGCCCCAGCAGCCACTTGTGTCCGTCGGCCATGGCGAAGTCCGCGCCCATGGCGAGGACGTCGCAAGGCATGGCGCCGACGCTCTGGATGGCATCGACGCAGAAGAGGATGTCCGCCTCGCGGCAATGGGCGCCCAGGGTATCCAGGTCGAGGCGCAGGCCGCTGGCGTACTGCACCGCGCTGATGGACAGCAGCCGCGTGTCGGCATCGCAGGCCGCGATGAGCGCGGCCTCGGGACTTGCCGCCGCGGACAGGTCCACCTCGCGCACCGCGACGCCGAAGCGCTGGCCGACGGCCTCCCAGACGATGCGGTTGGAAGGAAACTCCTCGTTGCTGATGACGATATTGTCGCCGGCGCGCCAGTCGAGACCGAAGGCGACGAAGGACAGGGCCTCGGAGGTGTTCTTCACCAGTGCGATGCTGTCGGCCGCGGGGGCGCCGATGAGACGCGCCAGCTGTTCGCGCAGGCGGGCCTCGGTCTCCAGCCAGCGGGGGTAGTGCTGCGCCCCACGGGTCATGTTCTCCCGCGCAAAGGCCACCACGGCGTCATGGGTGCGCCGCGGCCAGGGCGCCACCGCGGCATGGTTGAGGTAGATGATGTCCTCGTCGAGGGGGAACTCGTGCAGTACGTCGCCGGGACTCATGCCGGCTCCCCGCGCCAGGCAGCCCGCCGCGCCCGGGCGGCGGCATCCGCATGTTCATCCACGCGGAAGTACCAGGTGTCCCGGGGCGCCGCCGCAAGGGCGACGGTGGTCTGAAACAGTTCGTCGCGGCGGAAGTAATGGACCTCCAGGGTGTCGCCGGGGCGGCGGCGACGCAGCAGGGACGCCAGGCGGCGGCAGTCGGTGCGCAGGCCGTCGATGGCGACGATCAGGTCACCGGCGGAGAGTCCCGCCTGCTGGGCCGGGCCGTCTTCCGTCACGCTCTGGATGCGCAGGCCTTCGTCACAGTCCCGCAGCACGGCGGCGAGATCCACGACGAAGGGATCCTCCGCGGGCTTGCCGCCCTTGTCCTGCAGGTCGCTGCGCGCGCGCTGGTGGGCGACGATGCCCAGCTCGGCGAGGAGCTCGCCCAGCGGCGGATCCTCGTGGCCATAGACGAAGGCCGCGAAGAAGTCCTGCATGTCCCCACCGGCCAGCTCGCCGGCAATGGCCTCGATGCGTCCCTCGGGCAGGCCGATCCCCGGCCTGCCGTACTCCCGCCACAGGCGGCGCATGAGATCGTCCAGCGAGGCGCGCCCCCCGCTGTCGCGGCGCAGGCGCAGATCCAGCGCCAGCGCCACCAGCGCGCCCTTGGCGTAGTAACTGACGATGGCATTGGCGGCGTTCTCGTCCTGCCGGTAGAAGCGCGTCCAGGCATCGAAGCTCGACTCGGCGATGCTCTGGCGGAAGCGTCCCGGGCCGCGCATGACTCGCGTGACGGTCTGGCCAAGCAGTTCCAGGTAGCTCTCCAGCGGGATCAGCCCGCTGCGCAGCAGGCCGAGATCGTCGTAGTAGGAGGTGATGCCCTCGAAGGCCCACAGCAGGGTGGTGTGGGTCTCGCGCTCGAGCCGGTAGGGCATGAAGATCTCGGGCTTGATGCGCTTGATGTTCCAGGTGTGAAAATACTCGTGGCTGCACAGGCCGAGGAAACCGCGGTACTTGTCCGTGACGCCTTCGTCCGCGGGATGGGGCAGATCCTCGCGGCTGCACAGCAGGCTGCAACTGCTGCGGTGTTCCAGCCCCCCGTAGCCGTCGCCCACCACCATGACGAGAAACACGTAGCGCGACATGGGGGGCAATTCACCAAAGAAATCCACGTGGGTCTGGCAGATCGTCCGCAGGTCGGCCACCAGCCGCGCCATATCGGCCTCGTGGCGGCCATAGAGGGCGATCTCGTGGGGCACGCCGGCGACCTCGAACTCGGCCAGCGTGAGTGCGCCGATCTCGAAGGGGTGATCGATGAGGGCATCGTAGTCCGGCGCGTGCCAGCTGCCGAAGCCGTGCCGTGGCGTGTCCTCCCCGGCATCCAGCGAGGTGGCCACCTGCCAGTCGCGCATGGGTGCGTGTTCGGGGCGCGGGATGGTCAGTTGGCAGGGGCGTGCTTCCTGGCCAACGGCGGCGAGGAACAGGCTGGCGCCGTTGAAATAGGCGTGGGTCTGATCGAAATGCGCGGCGCGCACCGAGAGATCCCAGGCATAGACTTCGTAGTCCACGTACAGCGGTCCGGCGCAGGGGTCGCATTGCCAGGTGCTCTTGTCCACGCGGTGGAGCGCCACCGGTCCTTCGTCGTTGCATGCGCGGATGGAGATGATGTTGCGCGCGAAGTCCCGGATCATGTAACTGCCGGGGATCCACGCCGGCAGGCGCAGGCATTGCCCCCCGGCGTCGGGCTCCGCGATGGTGCAGCGAACCTCGAAGACATGCGCCGCGGGGCGAGCAAGCGACAGCCGGTAGTGAATGGGCGTGGCCCCGGAATGCATCGACGGCTCCATGCGCGCTCCGCGCTACTGGCGTTCGATCTTTTCGATGCGCACGGCCAGTTGTGCGCGGACCCCCTCGCGGGTGGTGCGGATGGTGCCGTCGGCGGCGGGCGGGGTGTCGCCACCAAGGTAGATCCACGCGCCCGGTTCGCCGATGAGGGTGTTTTCGCTGTCGATGTGTCCGTCGTCATCGCCGGCCGCGGCACGCACGTGGATGAGCACCTTGCCGTCCCTGAGTTCCGGCAGGATCTTCAGGTGCGCCGAGTAGCCCTGCATCATGACGCGCTCGGCAATGGTGCCGCGCTCGGTGCGGTAGCGCTGGCGCACCGGGTAGCGTGCCGAGATGTTGATGGTGGCCCACTGGCCTTCGGTGGTGTCGATGAAATAGACGTCCTTGCCCTCGCGCGGGGTGCGCAGCATCTGGCGGCCCTGGCGCGCGGCCTCGACGATGGCGGGATTCATGGTGACATAGACGCGCAGTTGCGCCAGGTCGGGATTGAGGCGGCGCAGTTCCTCCTTGAGAACCTTCATGTTTTCGCGCGTGGTCTTGATATACAGTTCCTCGCCCTGACCGGCGAGGATCCCCTGAGGGTCGAGGAAGGGTTCGAGCAGTACGATGACCTCGTCCACCGGCCGGTCGGTAATGCGCACGGTGTCTTCCACCAGCAGTTCCTGGGCCTGCGCGGCGGGCAGGGCGACAAGCGTGATCAGAAACAGGAAGGCATGGGCGAGGCGTGGTCGGCTCATAGGTGAAGTCGTCTCAGTTCGGAGGCCGGGGGGCTGTGCTCCCAGATCTCGTTGAATTCATCCACCAGCTCGCGCGCGCGGCCGGCATGGTTGAAGTTGGCCTGGCACTCGTAGCGATCAGCGTGCTCGCGGAACATCCAGCCGACGTTGTCGACGGTGAGGAAGGCGCTGTTGCGTTGCTGGTAGTCGGGATGGATGACACGGATCTCGATGGAGGAGGAGAGGCGGCGCGCCAGTTCCACCAGGCGGTGGCCCTGCTTTACGATGGCGTCGGTGTCGCGCACCAGGATGCGGATGCGCGAATGGGGATGGGCGCGGGCCAGATCACTGACCGCCTCGACGAAGGCCGTGTTGTCGAACAGGCGACCGTCCAGTTCGCGGCTGAAGATCTCCAGTGTCAGTGCCGCCTGCCCGACCATGGCCAGTGCCAGCGCGCGGTTTGCCTCCACGGTATCGATCTCGATCTCCGAGTCGCTGATACCCAGCACATAGCTGTCGAAATTCGTCATGGGGCTATTGTAGCAGGCCGCCGGATCGCCTGGGTAGTGTCAGCCCCGGGCAGTGAGAACCCGGCACATGCGCCGGTGCGGGATACCCGCGTCGTCGAACACCGCACCCTCGGCGACAAAGCCGTGGCGCCGGTAGAAGGGCACGGCGTCGAGCTGGGCGTTGAGACAGACTCGTGATGCCCCTTGCCGCTGTGCATGTTCACACAACAGTTGCAGGATCCGCGAGCCCGTGCCGCGGCCGCGCCAGGGCGCGAGCACCGCCATGCGCCCGATGTGCGCCGTGTCGCCGTTCTGCGCCGGCAGGAGCAGGCGACCGGTGGCGACCACCGCACCGTCTTCGTCCAGCGCCACGGCGTGCACGGCATCTGCATCGCGCCCATCCCATTCCAGTTCCAGGGGCACCTTCTGTTCGGCGACGAATACCGTCTCGCGTACGTGACGGATCCCCTCCGCGTAGTCCTGCATGCGGCACAGGCGGCAGTCGCAGCTCATGGCCCGTCGCCCGCGTCTTCCTCGGCGAGCAGTACCGCCTGCGCGAGCAGCTCATCGAGCAACTGCCGTCCTGCCTCGCGGGCCGGGGGATCTTCCGGCAGGCAGGCGGCCAGCTCGGCCGCGCGGTATCGCGTCCGGTCGCAGAGTCGTTGAACCAGTGGCCGCAAGCGGGATCCCTGCGGTGCAGCGAAATGGCGGGACTCGCCGTTGCAGAAAAACCGCAGCGCGCCCCCCGCGTCTTCGAACCAGGCCAGGCGCGCCGCCGGGTGACGCGCCAGCATGGTGTCGGGATGATTGGATTGCAGGCCGGTGAAGGTGATCGGATCCGCACCGGCAGCCTCGAGCATGGGGCTTTCGGTTCCCAGCCGGCCCAGCACCTCGGCGAGCAGATCGTCGTCGTCGAGCAAGGGTTGCAGGGTCGCGCGCAGGCGAGCCAGATCGGTGGCGTCGATGGCGCCGGGGGAGATCACCGCTTCACGGCCGGCGTCGCCAAAGCGCGGCAGCGGCCGTGCCAGCGCGGGCAGCAGTTCGGCGGCCACGGCCAGGCATTCGTCGGCGGCGGGGGCGCGAAAGCCCACCGACAGGGTCATGCCCGCCTCCAGCGCGATGCCGTGATGGGGGACGCCGGGCGGCAGGTAGAGCATGTCACCCGCTTCCAGCACGTAACGGGCGGTCTCGTCGAAACGGTGCAGCAGGCACAGGCCGCTGTCGGTGAGGTATTCGTCCTCCGCCCCGACCGGGGCACCGAGCCGCCATTCCCGGCGACCCATTCCCTGGATGAGAAAGACATCGTACTGGTCGCGGTGCGGCCCCACGCTGCCCTGCGGTGCGGCATAACTGATCATGATGTCGTCGAGGCGCCAGCGGGGCAGGAAGTCGAAGGCCTCGCGCAGTGCGGCGACGCCGGGGACCCGGTGATCCACGGACTGCACCAGCAGCGTCCAGTGGCTCTGCGGCAGCGAGGCGAAGCGCTCTTCCGCGAAGGGTCCGTGTTCCACGTGCCAGGGGGTGGGGCCGTGATGCTCCAGGATCAGCCGCGCCTCGACATCGTCTTCACAGGCCAGCCCGGCCAGTTCATCCGGGCTGATGGGCAGTGCGTCGGCGACACCGCCAGGTGAGGCGAAGTCCGGCCAGGCATTGGGGATCAACAGCGGCCGGCGTTGCCAGTAGTCGGCGAGAAATTCCCCGGCCGGCATGCCGCCCGGCAGGACCGCAGGCATGGCGGCTTCGTTCACCTCAGACCGCGCGCGCCTGTGCGGCGGCATTGCCGATGTAGCTTGCCGGGGTCAGCGCCATGAGGGTCTGTTTCGCTTCGGCGGGGAGATCGAGTTTTTCCACGAAGGCCTGCATGGCCGCGGCATCGACGCGCTGGCCACGGGTGAGTTCCTTGAGCTTCTCGTAGGGCTTCTCGATGCCGTAGCGCCGCATGACGGTCTGGATGGGTTCGGCCAGCACTTCCCAGTTGGCGTCGAGATCCGCCGCCAGTGCCGCGGCGTTGAGCTCCAGCTTGCCGATGCCCTTGAGCGTGGACTCCCAGGCAATGAGACTGTGGGCGATACCCACGCCCAGATTGCGCAGCACGGTGGAATCGGTGAGGTCGCGTTGCAGGCGCGAGATGGGCAACTTGCGCGTGAGGTGATCGAAGACGGCGTTGGCCAGGCCCAGGTTGCCCTCCGAGTTTTCGAAGTCGATGGGGTTGACCTTGTGCGGCATGGTGGAAGAACCCACTTCGCCGGCGACGGTCTTCTGCCTGAAGTAGTTCAGGGAAATGTAGGTCCACAGGTCGCGGTCGAAATCGATGAGGACGGTATTGAAGCGCGCGAGGGCATCGAAGAACTCGGCAATGTAGTCATGGGGTTCGATCTGCGTGGTGTAGGGGTTCCACGTCAGCCCGAGGCCAGTGACGAAGTCGCGCGCGAAGGCGGGCCAGTCCACGTCCGGGTAAGCGCTGAGGTGCGCATTGTAGTTGCCCACCGCGCCGTTGATCTTGCCGAGGATCTCCACTGCCGCGAATTGCTGTCGCTGGCGTTGCAGGCGCACGACGACGTTGGCCATTTCCTTGCCCATGGTGGTCGGTGAGGCCGGCTGGCCGTGGGTGCGCGCGAGCATGGCGGCATCGGCATGCGCATGGGCGAGCTGGCGGATGGCGCTGACGAGGCGCTCCATGGCGGGCAGCAGCACCTGATCGCGGCCGTCGCGTAGCATCATCGCATAGGCGAGATTGTTGATGTCCTCGGAGGTGCAGGCGAAGTGGATGAACTCGCTGACGGCCGCCAGCTCCGGCCGGGAGGCGATTTTTTCCTTGAGGAAGTATTCCACTGCCTTGACGTCATGGTTGGTCTCGCGCTCGATGTCCTTGACGCGTTGCGCATCGGCGGGGGAGAACTCGCTGACGATGGCGTCGAGATGGGCATCGGCCTCGGCGGAGAAGGGCGGCACTTCGGCGATGGCCGCCTCGCGGGCCAGCGCCTGCAGCCAGCGTACCTCCACCTGCACGCGATAATGGATCAGGCCGTATTCACTGAAGATGGGGCGCAGGGGCGCGGTCTTGCCGGCATAGCGGCCGTCCACCGGGGAGGTGGCTGTCAAGGGTGAGAGTTCCATACCTGCTCCAGTACGTTGTGGCGGCGGCGATTATAGCCCGATTCGGGGTAAATGGCATCAAAAATCAGGGAAATCAACAAGATAGATATAACCGGTCCGGGGAATTGACCCACCGTATTACTGGTAATAACGTCCCCCTTCGCCGCATCCCGCCGTGGCGGCGCGACGACAAGAAGAACGACCCGGATCTTATCCTGAGGATTCACCATGGCTTCCCATCGACAGACAGGCAGTGCCGGCTTTCGTCGCCCCGCGCGCGCCCTGTTTTCCCTCGAACGCTGGTGGCAATGGCTGGGCCGGCGCTTCGCCACGGTCAATCGCGCCCGCGCGCAGATCGCCCTGCGTGGCGGCCAGACGGCGCTGGAGTTTGTCGGTGGCGGCGCCCGTGTCACCGATCTGCTGTCCCGGCAGGTGGGTGAGCAGGGGCGCGTGTACGTGGTGGCCGGCGAGGCGCGCATCGTGCGGCGTCTCAAGCGCCGGGCGTCACGCGGCGACATGCGCAATGTCATTCCCCTGTTGCTGCGCGAGTTGCGCCTGCCGCTCAACACGCGTAGCGTGGATCTCATCGTGGTGGCGGATTTCTACAACTGGGTGGAGGATCGCCGCGCCTTCTTTCGCGAACTGCACCGGGTCATCAAGCCCAACGGCCGGCTGCTGCTGGTGCGCGCCGGCCAGGCGCCGGACGCCCTGCACGAGGAAATCGCCCGCATTCGTTGCTGGCAGATCGCCGGCATCAGCAACGGGGTGTACAGCTGCACGCCCCGTTACGTGCAACTCAGTCCGCCACCGGTGGAACGCCGGCGGCGGCTGGCGCCCGGTGACGCCCCACCCGAGTGGCCCGGCGGCATGGAGCGGCGCAAGCGTCCCGCGCGTCCCTCGCGTTGAAACGCCGGCCGTGGCGGCGGCCGATCAGGAGGCCAGCTGGCGCAGCACGTAGTGCAGGATCCCGCCGTTGCGCATGTACTCGATTTCCTGGGGTGTATCGATGCGCACGCGTGCCTGGAAGCGTGTCTCGCGGCCGTCGGCGGCGCGCGCCACCACCGTGACTTCCCTTGCCGTGCCGTTTTCCAGCCCGACGATGTCGAAGGTCTCGTGCCCGGTGAGTCCCAGCGCGGCGACGTTTTCGCCCTCCTTGAACTGCAGGGGCAGCACGCCCATGCATACCAGGTTGGTGCGATGGATGCGCTCGTAGCTCTCCGCGATGACCGCGCGCACGCCGAGCAGGTAGGGGCCCTTGGCCGCCCAGTCGCGGCTCGAACCGGAGCCGTATTCCTTGCCGGCGAGGACCACCGAGGGGATGCCCTCGGCCTTGTAGCGCATGGCGGCGTCATAGATGGACATCTGTTCGCCGTCGGGCAGGTGCAGGGTCACGCCGCCCTCGGTGCCGGGGGCGAGCAGGTTGCGCAGGCGGATGTTGGCGAAGGTGCCGCGCATCATGATCTCGTGGTTGCCGCGCCGCGAACCATAGGAGTTGAAGTCCTTGGGTTCCACGCCGTGTTCGATGAGGAAGCGGCCCGCCGGGCTGTCGGCCTTGATGGCGCCCGCCGGTGAAATGTGATCGGTGGTGACCGAATCGCCCAGTACCGCCAGCACGCGCGCGCCGGTGATGTCGTCCACGCTGCCCGCTTCCCTGGCCATGTTTTCGAAGTAGGGCGGATGCTGGATATAGGTGGAGTCCGGATCCCAGTCGAACTGCTTGCCGCCCGGTGCCGCCAGCGATTGCCAGCGCGTATTGCCGGCAAAGACGTTCTGGTAGGAAGCGGTAAACTGTTCCCGCGTCACGTTGCCGTGCACCGCTTCCTGGATCTCGTGCTGGCTCGGCCAGATGTCCCGCAGGTACACGTCCCTGCCTTCGCTGTCCTGGCCGATGGGGTCCTGCATGATGTCGATGTTCATGGTGCCGGCGATGGCGTAGGCCACCACCAGCGGCGGCGAGGCGAGGTAGTTCATGCGTACCTCGGCATGCACGCGTCCCTCGAAGTTGCGGTTGCCGGAGAGCACCGAGGTCACGGTGAGGTTGTTGTCGGCGATGGCGCGGCTCACCGCCTCGGGCAGGGGGCCGGAATTGCCGATGCAGGTGGTGCAGCCGTAACCGACCACGTAGAAGCCCAGGGCCTCGAGATCGTCCATGAGGCCGGCCTTCTCGAGATAATCGGTGACCACGCGCGAGCCCGGCCCGAGAGAGGTCTTGACCCAGGGCTTGACGCGCAGGCCGCGCTCGCGGGCCTTCTTCGCCACCAGGCCGGCGCCCAGCATCACCGAGGGGTTGGAGGTGTTGGTGCAGGAGGTAATGGCGGCGATGACCACGGCGCCGTCCTCGAGGGTGACTTCCTCGCCGTCGAGGGTGAGGCGGCCCGCGCCGCTGGATTCAATCTTGCGTTCCTGCTTCAGCCTCGCGAGGGCGTCGTTGAACATGTCGCGCGATTTCGACAGGGGCACGCGATCCTGCGGGCGCTTGGGGCCGGCGAGGCTTGGCACAATGCTGGCGAGATCCAGCGACAGGGTGCTGCTGTAGCGCGCCGCCGGCTGGCTGCCGTCGGCGAACATGCCCTGGGCCTTTGCGTAGGCCTCCACCAGCCGGATCTGCTCCTCGTCGCGGCCCGACAGGCGCAGGTAGTTGAGGGTCTCGGCATCGATGGGGAAGATGCCGCAGGTGGCGCCATACTCCGGCGCCATGTTGGCGATGGTGGCGCGGTCCGCCAGCGGCAGCTGGGCGAGGCCCTCGCCGTAGAACTCGACGAACTTGCCCACCACGCCGTGCCGACGCAGCATCTCGACGATGGTCAGCACCAGGTCGGTGGCGGTGGCGCCTTCGGGCAGGGCGCCGGTGAGCTCGAAGCCCACCACCTGCGGGATGAGCATGGAGATGGGCTGCCCCAGCATGGCCGCCTCGGCCTCGATGCCGCCCACGCCCCAGCCCAGCACGCCGATGCCGTTGATCATGGTGGTGTGGGAATCGGTGCCGACGAGGGTATCGGGATAGGCCTGCAGGACGCCGTCGTTTTCCTGCGCGAACACGGTACGCGCCAGGTGTTCCAGGTTGACCTGGTGGACGATGCCGGTCTCGGGCGGCACGACGCGGAAGTTGGCGAAGGCCTGCTGGCCCCACTTGAGGAAGCTGTAGCGCTCGGTGTTGCGTTCGTATTCCAGCGTCTCGTTGGCGGCGAAGGCGTCCCGGTTGCCGAACCTGTCCACCTGCACCGAGTGATCGATGACCAGCTCGGCGGGCTGGAGAGGATTGATGCGGTCCGGATCGCCGCCGAGGGCCTGCATGGCGTCGCGCATGGCGGCGAGATCCACCACTGCGGGTACGCCGGTGAAGTCCTGCATGAGGACGCGCGCGGGACGAAAGGCGATCTCGCGATCCGGTTCGGCCTCCGCCTGCCAGCCGGCCAGCGCCTCGATGTCGGCCTTCTCCACGGTGACGCCATCCTCGAAGCGCAGCAGGTTCTCCAGCAGGATCTTGAGGGAATAGGGCAGTGTCTCGCTGCCGGCCACCTTGTCGAGGCGGTAGATTTCGTAGTCCTTGCCGTTGACCGAGAGGCGGTCACGGGCGCCAAAACTGTCGCTCATGCTTACTCCTGCCTGGGTTTGCGGCCACGGCTGCGGTGGCCATGCACAATGAGGGCGCGATTATACGCGAAATGGCCCCGGCGTGGGACTCGGCGAGGGGGTGGCGCGCCGGGGTGCCGCGAAAGTCGAACGCGATTCAGCTGTAGCGGCGCGGCAGCTCGGTGTGCAGCAGGTGCTCGGCGGCGGCCACGTAGCGGCCGCGCTGGAAGAGGATATGCCAGCGCCGGCCACCCACCTGGCGAAACAGCACCGCGGCGCGAAATCCCGCCAGCAGGATGGCGCGGATCTTGTTGGCGTTGGCCTCGTTGTTGAGGTGCAGCGGTTCGCCGGTGACCATGATGCGCGGGCTGAGGGTGCTGATGGTGTCGGCGTAGAGCTGGCCGAGGCGTGCCAGCATGTTCTCGTGGGTGATGGGGAAGTGGCTGAGTTGCGCCCTGACGTCTTCCAGCCCGCTGAAGATGCGCGCCATGAGATCCCCGCGGCGCGCCAGCTTGCGTTCCAGGTGCAGGATGCCAACCACGTAGCGCGTGGTTTCGATGTCCCGTTGCGTGCTTTCCACGCCCAGTTGCGCGATGAGCACCTCGAGGCCGCGGCGCAGCTGGATGAGATTGCCGAAGACCGACTCGGTATCGGGGGGATCCTCCACCAGCAGGGAGTTGAGGCTGGTCTCCAGGTCATGGGGATTGGCGTTGCCGCTGTGGGAGACCTCGCGCACCAGGTCGGCGGCCTGGAAGACGCCGGCCAGCGCGATGGTCCTGTCAGTGATGGAGCCTTTCATTCTTATTCTATTCCCCGTGGTGACTGCTCGGTGGCCTCGATGGTGCCCCCGCCGAGGCAACGCTCGCCATTGTACAGGACCACTGCCTGTCCCGGCATCACCGCCCACTGGGGCTGGGCGAAGACCACGCGGATGCGATCCTCGCCCAGCGCTTCGACGCGGCAGGCGGCATCGGGGTGTCGGTAGCGGACCCTGGCGGTGCACTCCAGGGGCAGGGGCGGCGCCGCGCCCGCCACCCAGTGCAGGGCGTCGGCCTCCAGCCAGCGGCTGTAGAGCAGGGGGTGTTCATGACCCTGGGCGACGATGAGACGGTTGCGGGCGAGATCCTTGCCCACCACGTACCAGGGTTCTTCCGGGTAGTCCCGCAGACCACCGATGCCGAGGCCCTGGCGCTGGCCGAGGGTGTAGTACATGAGGCCGTGGTGGCGACCGATCCGGTCGCCCTCGGGCGTTACCATCTCGCCGGGGCTGGCAGGCAGGTAGCGCTCGAGGAAGGCGCGAAAGTCGCGCTCGCCGATGAAGCAGATCCCGGTGCTGTCCTTCTTGTCGTGGGTGACGAGGCCGTGGCTTGCGGCCAGGCGCCGCACCTCGGGCTTGCTGAGCTCGCCGAGGGGGAACAGCGCACGCGCCAACTGGCGCTGGCCGAGGGTATAGAGAAAATAGGACTGGTCCTTGTTGGTGTCGCGGCCACGGCACAGCACATACTCGCCGTCGTGTTCCTCGATGCGCGCGTAGTGGCCGGTGGCGATGTAGTCGGCGCCCTGGTCCAGGGCGTAGTCGAGAAAGGCGGCGAACTTGATCTCCCGGTTGCACAGGATGTCGGGGTTGGGCGTCTTGCCCGCGCGGTAGCTCTCCAGGAAATAAGTGAACACGCGATCCCAGTACTCGGCGGCGAAGTTGATCCCGTTGAGGGGGATGCCGAGGGTCTCGCACACCTGGCGCGCGTCGCGCAGATCCGTCTCGGCGCTGCAATGGGTGTCGGTATCGTCCTCTTCCCAGTTTTTCATGAACACGCCACGCAGCTCGGCGCCCTGTTCCCTGAGCAGGAGTGCGGCCACGGAGGAATCGACCCCGCCGGACATGCCGATGATGACCTTGCTGTGGGCTGGGATCTTGCGCATGAAAAACCGCCAAACGGGCCGGGGCGTGAGAGGAGGAACCCGGGAAGGCGCAATCATACCCCCTTGCCGGGCAGGCTGCATCTCGCGGTTTCAACCCGCGCCGGGGATATCCCGCAGCAGGTCGAGATGGTAGCGCCGGCCCGCCAGGTAGTCGTCGATGCAGCGCATGACCAGCGGGCTGCGCAGCGGCAGGCCGGCGAGTTCCGCGTAGGGCTTCCAGTGGGTGGCGACGATGGCCGAATCCAGTGGCCGGGCCGCGGCATCGCGGCGGATCTGGCCGCCGAAACAGAAGCGCAGGAAACAGGGACTGTCGGCGTCCCGTTGCCAGCGATAGATACCCACCAGGTAGCCGGGGGTGAAATGCAGGCCGGTTTCTTCCCGGGTTTCGCGTTGCACGGCCTCGATGAGGCTTTCGCCTTCTTCCAGGTGACCGGCGGGCTGGTTGAAGACCCGCTGTCCGGCATCACGCTCTTCCACCAGCAGGAAGCATCCCGCCTCCTCGATGATGGCGGCCACCGTGGCGCGGGGTGTCCAGCGAGTTTCCGTCATCAGCCGTGTTTGAGCAACGAGGCGACCTGTTCGCGCAGGAAGTGGTTTTCGTCTTCCAGTGAGAAAATGCAGTGGGACAGTTCGCGGTGGCTGTTGGCCAGGGTATTCAGGCGTTTCTTCAGTTCTTCGGGGCCAAGCTCGCCTTCCTCTTCGTCAAGCGTACTCAGAAACCGTTCCAGTTCTTCCTGCTGTTGCTTCATCAGGGCCCGGAGTTCCGCGATCTCGTCCTCGTCCTCGTCCTCGTCCCCGGTCTCCGTGACCGGGATGCGTTTCACCAGGTGGCAGCCGGTGAGCAGGCGGCGGATACCCTCGGCCAGGCGCTTCCAGAAGACGTCTTCGCGCGCCGTGTCCTGCAGGAGTTCCGCTTCGAGACCCAGGTAGCGGTCCCGCAGGGAAAGCAGATCCGCCTCGGTGAGCTCCGGCTCCAGCGGCACGCCCTCGGGGTAGAGGCTCTCCAGCCGCCCCCTGGTGAGCTTGATCTCGGTGGCGAGGTAGTGCGCCGTACTGGTGTCTGGCCGCTCACCGTCAGTGGCGTTTTCCGCCTCGTCCATCTGCCGGCCGCGTTTCAGCCGGCGGAGGCGGAAGTACAGCCAGCCGCTGAGCAGGGCGAGGACCACGAGGAGCTGGATATAGAGGGCGATGGCAAGGGGGGAGAGGGTGATCACGGCATCCTGCCTTCCGGGGTGTGGATAGAGGGGCGCACGAGACAAAGTGTAGTCATAAAACCGGGCAGGAAAAAGCGCGCGCCCATGTCAGCTCCGTCGTGGGCCGTGTCGTCGCCCCCGCTGTCCCGGGCGACTTCCGCCCGCGCGCCGCTTCCTGCCGCCTCGCGCCAGCGGTGGCACCTCGAGGCAGCGCCACTGGCCGGGGGCGAGGCCATCCAGCGTCCAGTCGCCCACGGCGTAGCGCACCAGCCGCAGGGTGGGATGCCCCACCGCCGCGGTCATGCGGCGGACCTGCCGATTGCGGCCCTCCCGCAGGCGGATTTCCAGCCAACTGGTGGGGATATGGCGCCGGAAGCGGATGGGCGGATCGCGAGGCCAGAGATCGGGTGCCGCCATGCGCCGGGCTTCGGCGGGGCGGGTGGGACCGTCCTTGAGCACCACGCCGTGGCGCAGTCGCGCCAGCGCGCTGTCGTCGGGAATGTTCTCCACCTGGACCCAGTAGGTCTTGGGCAGCTTGTGGCGGGGATCGGCGATACGCTGCTGCCAGCGGCCGTCGTCGGTGAGCAGCAGCAGCCCCTCGCTGTCGTGGTCCAGGCGCCCGGCCGGATACACACCAGGGATATCAACAAGTTCGGCAAGCCCGGGGTGATGCCCGTCGCTGCGAAACTGGCTGAGGACGCCGAAGGGCTTGTTGAGCAGAACGATACGGGCCATGGGCGCATGTTAATGCCCACGTAAACTCTCAGCAATTTGTGGGCCCGGCCGATAAATATCAGGGTAGACGGTCACCGCAGGGTTGAGCAGGGATCCCCACATGCAGCAGACTCCCCCGGCAGGCAACACGCGCTCCAGTATCCGGCGCCATTTCATGGTGCTCATGGCTGCGGTGTTTGTCGCGCTGCTGCTGGCGGTCTGGTACACCGAGAAACTGGTGCGCGATACCGCGGTGGAGGCGCGTCTGCAGGCCGACACCGAGGAACAGGTCACCGCCCGCCTGGCGGAACTGAAAAACCGCCTGCAGACCACCGAGACCGCGGTCTATGAGTACCTGCTGTTGTTCGATCCCGAACAGCGTCGGACCATCGACAAGCGGCTTGAAAACGCCACCGTGGCATTAAATGTCCTCAACCGCTTTTCCACCCAGTCCCCTTACGAGGGATTCGTTCGTGACCTGGAAGAACTGAAGACCCGGTATCAGGAAATGGAGGCGGGGGTGCGCGAAGCCGTGACGGTGGCCTCGCGGGCGGAGACGCGGTTCCCGGCAATGAATATCCTGCTCGATGAACTCTATGTCAGCAACGCGAGTTTTTCGCGTGCCGTGGAATCGGCCATTGAAGAAGCACGCGAAATGCACACCATGCCCCGGCAGCGCGAGATCAACGAGCTGCTGTGGAAAATCCGCTACTACTGGTCGCAGCAGATCAGCGCCTTTCGTATCTTCGTCGCCAATCGCTCTGGTGTCTTTGGCACGCCTGACAAATCGCTGGGCGACAACCTGGCCAATATCAAGATCTATTTCGAGGAGATACAACGCCTGCTTGGTGAGTTACGCAAGTACGATGAAGAAGACCTGCTTGGCTTGCAGCAATCCGAGTCGCTGGCGGAGATGGAGCTGCAACGGGAACTCTACGTGCGTGGTTTCAATCGTGCCGCGGAGATCTATCTCTCCGATCGCTGGCGGGCCGATATTCCCATCGTGCGCGAGCGGATCCAGCCGGCCTTCCTCGCGCTGCATCATCATATCGGCGAGATAGAGAACAGCCTGGCGCAGCGTAGCGAGTCCACCATGGCCAATACCCTGGGTACGACGGAAACCCTGTCGCGTTTCATCTGGCTGTTGACGGCTTTCGTCAGTCTGCTGCTGTATCTTGCCTACCTGGCATTCGAGCGCATCATCCGCAGGCCCATGCTGCAGGTCAGCCGTGCCATGGAGGCCGAGGCCACCGGCCAGGGATCGCGGCCCTTGCCGACGCAGGCCTACCAGACCGAGGAGACCCGTAACCTCATCACCGCCTTCGAACACATGCGCCGCGAGGTGAATTCCCGCCAGCAGCGCCTCGAGTCCATCCTCGACAATGCCGCCGAGGGCATCGTCGTCATCGACGCCCGCGGCTTCATCGAGTCGGCCAATTCCGCGGCGCAGGCCCTGTTCGGCTTCTCGGAGGACGAGATGAAGGGCCGGCATATCCGTCGCATGGTGACGAAGGGAAGCTGGAAGAAGTTCCTGTCGCTCTACAATCATGGCCGCCGGGGCGCGGCGCAACACATCGAAGGCATCGAAGACGAATTCTATGGGCGGCGCAAGAACGGTGAGGCCTTTGCCATGGCGGTGAAGGTCTCGCAAATGGAAATCGAGGGTCGGGTGCTGGCCACGGCCCTGGTTTCCGATGTCAGCGAACGCAAGGCCATGGTGGAGAGCCTGCGGCGCATGGCCGAGCACGACGCCCTCACCGGGCTCTACAACCGCCAGTACCTGCTCGACGAGCTGGAACGGGTTCATGCCTCGGCGCAACGCAGTGGCCGCTACCACTCGGCGCTGATTTATATCGACCTCGATCATTTCAAGTACGTCAACGATACGCTTGGTCACCTGGCCGGCGACAAGGTGCTGGTGGAGGTCACCGAACTCCTGCGCGATCGCCTGCGCAAGGAAGACATACTCGCCCGTCTGGGTGGTGATGAATTCGCCATCCTGCTCTATGACATCAGCCCCACGCAGCTACCGCAGGTGGCCGATGCCTATCGCCGGCGCCTGTCGGGTTACGTATTCCGCCATGACGGTGAGGCAGTGGACGTGGGTTGTTCCATTGGCGCGGCGATGCTCGAGCCCGACGTCGCTTCGAAGGAGGACCTGCTGGCGCGCGCGGACCTGGCCTGCCATATCGCCAAGCACGGTGGCCGCAACCGTATCCACGTATATACCGCCCACGACAGCCGCAACATGGACGTCATGTCCGCCGACATGGGCTGGGCGCGGCGTATCAAGTCCGCCATCGAGGAGGATCGTTTCATTCTTGCGCGCCAGCCCATCATTGAACTCTCCAGCGGCCGTATCAGCCGCTATGAACTCCTGCTGCGCATGCTCGACGAGGAGGGGGACATCATCATGCCCGGCGGTTTTCTCTCCTCGGCGGAGCGTTTCAGCCTGTCGGTGGATATCGACAAGTGGGTCATCGGCGCGGCCATGGAACGCGTGGCGCAGAGCCTGCGGGAAGGACGCCGGGTTTCCTATGCCATCAACCTCAGCGCCGATTCCATCGGCTCGCCCGAAGTGATGCAGCTGATCAAGTCGCGTGTGCGGGAACTGCGGATCCCGCCGGAGATCCTCGTCTTCGAGATCACCGAGACGGTGGCGATCCGCAACCTGTCCAGCGCCGCCGATTTCATTACCGAGTTGCGCAATCTGGGTTGCCTGGCTGCCCTCGACGACTTCGGTTCGGGCTATTGTTCCTTCGCCTACCTGGAGGACATTCCCGTCGACATGATCAAGATCGACGGTTCCTTCGTGCGCGATCTGAAAGACGATGACCTGCACCAGACCATCGTGCGCGCCATCAACGATATTTCCCATGCCATGGGCAAACGGACCATCGCCGAGTTCGTCGAGGACCAGGAGACGATGGAACTGTTGAAGCAGATCGGCGTGGACATGGCCCAGGGCTACGCCATCGGTCGCCCGGAACTGCTGGGACGCACGGACGAGGAACGCATCGACGCCGACCGGAATCCGGACAACATCGTGCCCTTCGGCAAACAGCGCGGCTCACGTGCCGCCGACGACTGAGCCCCGTGCCGGCACGGGTGCCATGGCGTCGGCAAAAATGGTAGTATGCGCGCCGGTTCACACTGGCTAAAGAGTATCGACATGGCGTACCAGCATATTTCCGTGCCGCAGGACGGCGAAAAAATCCAGGTCAATCCCGATCATTCCCTGAGCGTTCCCGCGCGGCCCATCGTCCCCTACATCGAGGGTGACGGCATCGGCGTGGACATCACGCCGGTGATGAAGAAGGTCACCGACGCCGCGGTGGAGAAGGCCTATGGCGGCGAACGTTCCATCGCCTGGATGGAGATCTACGCCGGCGAGAAGTCCACGCGCGTCTATGGCAAGGACACCTGGTTGCCCGAGGAGACCATGGAGGCCATCCGTGAATTCGCCGTTGCCATCAAGGGCCCCCTGACCACGCCCGTGGGCGGCGGCATCCGTTCGCTCAACGTGACCCTGCGCCAGGACCTCGATCTCTATGTCTGCCTGCGCCCGGTGCGTTACTACGACGGCACGCCGAGCCCGCTGAAGGAACCGGAGAAGACCGACATGGTCATCTTCCGCGAGAACTCCGAGGACATCTATGCCGGTATCGAGTGGGCCGCGGGAACCGAGGAAGTGAAGAAGGTCATAGCCTTCCTGCAGGACGAGATGGGCGTGCGCAAGATCCGCTTCCCCGAGACCTCGGGCATCGGCGTCAAGCCGGTCTCCAGCGAGGGAACGAAACGCCTCGTGCGTCGCGCCATCCAGTACGCCATCGACAATGACCGCGCCTCGGTGACGCTGGTGCACAAGGGCAACATCATGAAGTTCACCGAGGGGGCCTTCAAGAACTGGGGCTATGAACTGGCGCGCGAGGAGTTCGGCGCCACCGAGATCGACGGCGGCCCCTGGTGTCGTCTTACCAACCCGAATA
Organism: Chromatiales bacterium; assembly: GCA_027005735.1. GTDB lineage: Bacteria > Pseudomonadota > Gammaproteobacteria > CAMYNG01 > CAMYNG01 > HyVt-448. Next base: position 32,381 of record JALTLF010000218.1, read on the forward strand.
CGGGCGGCGAGATCGTCGTCAAGGACGTCATCGCCGACGCCTTCCTGCAGCAGATCCTCCTGCGTCCCGAGGACTATGACGTCATCGCGACGTTGAATCTCAACGGCGATTATGTCTCCGACGCCCTGGCGGCGCAGGTGGGCGGCATCGGCATCGCGCCGGGGGCCAACCTGTCCGACTCCGTGGCCCTGTTCGAGGCCACCCACGGCACGGCGCCCAAGTATGCCGGCCAGGACAAGGTCAATCCCGGCTCGCTGATCCTGTCCGCGGAGATGATGTTGCGCCACCTGGGCTGGACCGAGGCCGCCGATCTGGTGGTCAGGGGCATGGCCGGCGCCATCGCCGCCGGCACCGTGACCTACGATCTCGAGCGTCTCATGGACGGCGCCACGCTGGTAAGCTGTTCCGGCTTTGGCGAGGCGGTCATCGCGAAGATGTAGCCGGTCCGGCGACCCGGACAATCCGCATGAAAATGAAAAAGGCGTGCCACGGGGCACGCCTTTTTCGCTGGCCGGGCGGGGGGCCTGGCCGTGTCAGTCACGGCTTCCCGGCAGCCGGCCGGGATGCCGCTTGCTCAATGGTTGGCGGAACTGGACTCGCCGGCACCGTCGCCGGCGTCATCGGGCCAGATCGCCGTGGCGTGCATGCCCTTGGGCCCCTGCGTCACGTCGAACTGGACCTTCTGGCCCTTCTTGAGGGTCTTGTAGCCTTCCATATTGATGGCGGAGAAATGCGCAAACACGTCGTCACCCCCTTCCACCGGTGAGATAAAGCCGTACCCCTTCGCATTACTGAACCACTTGACAGTACCATTCGCCATGCCTTCCTAGCCTCCTTACATTCGGTCACATCTTGGGTCTACAATCGCGTTCGTGGCAAAAAACCCACAAAAATAAAGGGAATAAGCGGTCCCTGAGCGGGACTCTCGGTATTTTGTCCCCTTACTATAGTCAAATCCGGCCAGGATTCACTATCAGGAAAACCCTAATACCCGGTCCCCCGCGTTGAAATCCAGCCCCGCCGCACCCACATCCCGGGGATAGGGTGTTTTGCCCGTTTGGGCTACAATCGTGAAATATGGCAAGCCGTAAAGATATTGAAAAATTCGACGACGGGCTGGCGCTGGAAGAGGCAAAACCGCGCCTCAAGAAGCCGCCCATGTATAAAGTTGTGCTGCTAAATGACGACTACACCCCTATGGAGTTTGTCGTGCACATCCTCGAGACCTTTTTTGGCATGGATCGTGTAAAGGCAACCCGTGTGATGTGGATGGTCCACACCGAAGGCAAGGGGGTCTGTGGCGTCTTCACACGGGATATCGCCGAGACCAAGGTGGTGCAGGTCAACGAGTTCTCGCGCAAGCATGAGCATCCGCTGATGTGCACCCTCGAAGAATCCGATGGGTGAACAGTTATGTTGAACAAGGAACTGGAAGCAGCACTCAACCAGGCTTTTCGCGAGGCCCGCGAGAAGGATCACGAATTCATGACCGTCGAGCACCTTCTGCTGGCCCTGCTCGACAACGACTCCGCGCGTGACGTGCTCACCGCCTGCGGCGCCGACATGAACGCCCTGCGCCGCGACCTGCAGGCCTTCCTCGAGGAGACCACGCCACTGTTGCCGCCCAACGACGAGCGCGAGACGCAGCCGACGCTGGGCTTCCAGCGCGTCCTGCAGCGCGCCGTGTTCCACGTGCAGTCCTCGGGCAAGCAGGAAGTCACCGGTGCCAACGTGCTGGTGGCCATCTTCAGCGAGCAGGAATCCCAGGCGGTGTATTTCCTCAAGCGCCAGGACATCTCCCGCCTCGACGTGGTCAACTACATCGCCCACGGTATTTCCAAGATCGGCGAGGACGAGGGCCAGGCGGGTGAGGGCGTGGCCGGCAACGAGGAAGGTGGCGATACCCGCCAGAGCCCGCTGGAGCAGTTCACCAGCAACCTGAACGAACTTGCCCGTGCCGGCAAGATCGATCCCCTCATCGGCCGCAAGCACGAAATCGAACGCACCATCCAGATCCTCTGCCGTCGGCGCAAGAACAATCCGCTGTTCGTCGGCGAGGCCGGGGTGGGCAAGACGGCGCTGGCCGAGGGCCTGGCGAAGATGATTGTCGACGGCGAGGTGCCCGAGATCCTGCGGGATGCCACCATCTACTCCCTCGACATGGGTACCCTGCTGGCCGGCACCAAGTATCGCGGCGACTTCGAGAAGCGCCTCAAGGCCATCCTCGCCCAGCTCAAGCGCGAGGAAGGCGCCATCCTGTTCATCGACGAGATCCATACCATCATCGGCGCGGGCGCGGCCTCGGGCGGCGCCATGGACGCCTCCAACCTGGTCAAGCCGGTGCTGGCCTCGGGGGAACTCAAGTGCATCGGTTCCACCACCTACCAGGAGTACCGCGGTATCTTCGAGAAGGACCGCGCCCTGGCGCGACGCTTCCAGAAGGTGGACGTCAAGGAACCGAGCGTCGAGGAGACCGTCCAGATCCTCGAGGGTCTCAAGAGCCGCTTCGAGGAACACCACGAGGTGCGCTATACGCGCCAGGCACTCCGGAGCGCCGCCGAGCTGGCGGAGCGCTACATCAATGATCGCCACCTGCCCGACAAGGCGGTGGACGTCATCGACGAGGCCGGCGCCAACCAGCGCATGCAGCCGGCCTCGAAGCGCAGGAAGACCATCGGCGTGCGTGAAGTGGAGTCGGTGGTGTCGAAGATCGCCCGTATTCCGCCGAAGTCCGTGTCGCGGGACGACAAGCAGGCGCTGCGCAACCTCGAGCGGGATCTCAAGCTGGTGATCTACGGGCAGGACGAAGCCATCGAGTCGCTCGCCACCGCCATCAAGCTGGCGCGCTCGGGTCTGTCCAGCGAGCACAAGCCCATCGGCTCCTTCCTGTTCGCCGGTCCCACCGGCGTGGGCAAGACCGAGGTCACGCGGCAACTGGCGCGCACGCTGGGTATCGAGCTGATCCGCTTCGACATGTCCGAGTACATGGAACGCCATACCGTCTCGCGCCTCATCGGCGCGCCGCCGGGCTACGTCGGCTACGACCAGGGCGGCCTGCTCACCGAGGAAATCAACAAGCATCCCCATGCGGTGTTGCTGCTCGACGAGATCGAAAAGGCCCACCCGGATGTCTTCAACCTGCTCCTGCAGGTCATGGACCACGGCACCCTGACGGACAACAACGGCCGCAAGGCCGATTTCCGCAACGTCATCATCGTCATGACCAGCAACGCCGGCGCGGACCGGCTGGATCGCCCGTCCATCGGCTTCACCCAGCAGGACCACAGCACGGATACCACCGAGGTGATTAACAAGGTCTTCTCGCCGGAATTCCGCAACCGCCTCGACGGCATCATCCAGTTCCGCGCCCTGCAGCCGGACACCATCGGCAAGGTAGTGGACAAGTTCATCTTCGAACTGGAAGGCCAACTGGAGGAGAAGGGCGTCACGCTGAGCGTGGACGACGAGGCACGCACCTGGCTCGCCCTGCACGGCTACGATCCGAAGATGGGCGCCCGTCCCATGGCGCGGACCATACAGGAACACATCAAGAAGCCGCTCGCGGAGGAACTGTTGTTCGGCAAGCTTGCCCAGGGTGGGCACATTGCCATCAGCATTCGCGACGACGCCCTGCATTTCGAACTCACGGGCAAGAAGGAAGAGAAGGTCACCAGCGACTGATCTGGCAGGGCCCCTCCCCGCGGCGCAGGGGAAGCCCGGTGTCTTTCAATGGTCCTGTGATGAGGCGCCGTTCGTGCCTGAAGGGCGACTCGCGTCGCTCCGCTGGGGGAAGGACAGGTGGGGTGATCCGGGTCTTCTCGGGTGTTCGGGGATTTGGAACACGTATCTGGCGTCTGCCGCTATCTGCTGCGGAAGACGATGCGGCCCTTGCTGAGATCGTAGGGGGTCAGCTGAACGGTGACGCGGTCACCGGTGAGGATACGGATGTAGTGCTTGCGCATCTTGCCGGAGATATGGGCCGTGACGACGTGGCCGTTGTCCAGCTCGACGCGGAACATGGTGTTGGGCAGGGTGTCGATCACCGTGCCTTCCATCTCGATGTGTTCTTCCTTTGCCATCAGGGTTAACTGCTCTTCCAACCACGGGTCTGAATTCAGCGCGCATCATGCCTGAATCGGCGTGCATTTTCAAAGCCGTTTTCCCCTCCGCCGGTCCCGGCCGGCGTACTTCATCGCCCCCCCTGCCTCAGAGCGCGTGACCGGCGAGGTCCGCCGGCGTCTCCCCGTGCGGGCTGTTCGCGTCGGCGGCGCGCGGCATGGCGCGCCACTGGATGCGACTCCAGGCGACGTGGGGATGCTGCACCCCGCGATCGATGAGCATCTCCATGCCCAGGAAACGGGAGATCCCTTCCATGCCCTCGATGCCCGCCAGCTCCGCGCGCAGGCGGGCGAGGTGGCGGGGATTGAGGTAGAGGAGCGTGGGCGCGACGCCGTGGCGGCGCCGGTAGTCGGTGGCAATGCGGTACAGGTAGCTCAGCATGATGCCTCCTTCGGGCTGACGGGCGCGAACGGCGTTCGCATCCGCATGCCCGTCATAGCGGCCTGCCGTCTTCGACCTTTAGACCGTCGCCGGGGTTCCACCCGCACCGTCCCCGTGCAGCTCCGCCTTCCAGTAGCGTCCATCGAAGGCCTCCAGGGGGCGGTAGCGGTTCTTGTAGGCCATCTTCGGGCATTCGGCGATCCAGTAGCCGAGGTAGAGCCACCGGCGCTCCAGCCGCACGGCTTGCCGTATCTGCCATAACACAGCATAGACGCCCAGCCCGCGGCGACCCTGATCGGGATCAAAGAAGGTGTAGACGGCCGACAGCGCGTCGCCGAGGTGATCGGTGACGGCCACCGCCAGCAGGCGGCCGTCCTCGCGGAATTCGTACAGACGGGTGTCGCTCCACGGACTGGAGATAAAGGCCATGTAGTGCTCGGGGGAATCCTGATCCATGCCGCCGCCGCGATGGCGCGTGCTGATGTAGCGCCGGTAGAGGGCATAGTGCTCCTCGTCGAAACGTACCGGCCGTTGGTGGGTGGTGAGATGGGCGTTGCGTTTCCAGGTACGTCGCTGGCTGCGGCTGGCGACGAAGCGCGCCACCGGCACGCGCACCGGTACGCAGGCGTGACAGGTGGCGCAATGGGGTCGGTAGATGTGCTCCCCGCTGCGGCGAAAACCCAGCGCGGAGAGCCGGGTATAGAGCGCGTTGTCCATGCGCGCGGAGGGATCGGCAAACAGGGTGGTGGCCTCGCGGCCGGGCAGGTAACTGCATGCGTGGGGCACGGTGGCGTAGAAGTGCAACGACTCCAGACTGACGGGAATGTCCTTGCCGGCTTTCATGCGAATCGCTTTCCGTTTACCACCTCGTCCCTGATGCGCGGGTCCAGTTGCCAGCGCGATGGCCGAGCCGCTTCGGCGGTGTGGCGCGCCAGCAGGGCGTTGAACTGGCGACGCGGGATCATCTCCGCGCCGAAACGCTCGAGGTGCGCGGTATGGACCTGGCAGTCGATGAGACGCACGCCGCGCCCCTGCAACTGCGCCACCATGTGCGCGAAGGCCACCTTGGAGGCATCGCTGACGCGGGCGAACATGGACTCGCCGTAGAACACCCGGCCGATGGCCACGCCGTAGAGGCCGCCGACGAGCTGGCCGTCCTGCCAGCACTCCATGGAGTGCGCCCAGCCCGCCGCGTGCAACCTTGCATAAGCATAGATCATTTCCTCGCCGATCCAGCTGCCCGGTTCCGCGTCCTGCCGGCGGGGCGCGGCGCAGGCGCGCATGACGTCCTCGAAGGCGGTGTCCATGCTCAAACGGAAGGGATCGCGGCGCAGGGTCTTGCGCAGGCTGCGCGAGAGGTGCAGTTTTTCCGGGAACAGCACCATGCGGGGATCCGGCGACCACCACAGGATGGGTTGCGGTTCGCTGTACCAGGGGAAGATCCCCCGGCGATAGGCGCACAGCAGTCGTTCGACGCCGAGATCGCCGCCCACCGCGAGCAGGCCGTCGGGTTTGCGCAGGGCGCTCTCGACGTCGGGGAAGCCGCAGGGATCGCGGGGATCGAGCCAGGGGATGTCCAGCATGGGATGGCGGTCCTCAGGCCCCGGCCAGGGCCCGGCTGTCGGCACGGAAGGGCGCGCCCTCGCGCAGGCTCTCCATGTAATGCCGCACGCCGGCCCGTTCGCGGCGCAGGAAGTCGGCCACCGGCTCGCGGAAGGCCGGTTCGCGCAGCCAGTGGGCCGACCAGGTGGGGGTGGGCAGGAAGCCGCGCGCCACCTTGTGTTCCCCCTGGGCGCCGGGTTCGAAGCGGGACAGGCCGTGGCGGATGCAGTAGTCCAGGCCCTGGTAGTAACAGGTCTCGAAGTGCAGGCTGTGAAAATAGCGATCACAGCCCCAGTGACGGCCGTAGAGGCTGGTGTCGTCCCGCAGGTTGAGGGCGGCGGCGACGTACTCGCCCGCGTGGCGCGCCAGCACCAGCACCACGGCCTCGGGCATGCTGCGGGCGATCTCCGCGAAGAAACCCGGCGAGAGGGTGGGCAGGCCGCCCTTGCGGTCGAAGGTAGCAGCGTAATAGTGATGGAACAGGCGCCAGTGTTCCTCGCCGGCGGCATGACCGTCGAGGATCTCGAAGCTCACCGCCTGTTCCGCGGCGCGGCGGCGTTCGCGTTTGATCTTCTTGCGCTTCGCCGCGGTGAACTCGGCAAGGTAGTCGTCGAAGTCACGGTAGCCGGCATTGTGCCAGTGGAACTGGCAGCCGAGGCGTAGCATGAAGCCGGCCTCTTCGAGCCGGGCGGCTTCCGCCTCGGGGGGGAACAGCCAGTGCACGCCGGACAGTTCCCGTTCCTCGGCAAAGCCGCGCAGCGCTTCGCCGAAGCGGCGGGTGATGGCGTCGCGCTCGGCCTCGTGGGCGGGATCGATGAGCAGGCGCGGCCCGGTGACCGGCGAATAGGGCACCGCCGCCACCAGCTTGGGGTAGTAGGCCAGGCCGCTGCGCGCATAGGCCTCGGCCCAGGCCCAGTCGAAGACGAATTCGCCGTAGGAGTTGCTCTTGATGTAACAGGGCGCGGCGGCGCGCAGGCGGCCGTCGGCGCGCAGGAGGAAGTACACCGGCAGCCAGCCGTAGGCCTCGCCCACCGCGCCGTGGCGCTCCAGCGCGACGAGGAATTCGTGGCGCAGGAAGGGATTGCCGCCGGGATTGAGCCGGTTCCAGTCCGCCGCCGGCACCGATTCCAGCGAGTGTGCCGTCTCCATGCGCATGGCGATGGGTCGGGCCGTGGCGATACCGCGAGGCGTGGCTATTTCCCCTGCTGGGCGAGATTGTCCAGGTAACGCTCGGCGTCGAGGGCGGCCATGCAGCCGGAACCGGCCGAGGTAATGGCCTGGCGGTAGATGTGATCGGCCACGTCGCCGGCGGCAAAGATCCCCGGCTTGCTGGTGGCGGTGGCATTGCCCTCGGTGCCGCTCCTTACCTTGATGTAACCGTGGTCCATCTCCAGCTGGCCCTCGAAGATGTCGGTATTGGGCTTGTGGCCGATGGCGATGAAGACGCCGTCCACGGTGATCTCCTTCGTGCTGTCGTCGCGGGTGGAACGGATCCGCAGGCCGGTGACGCCGCTGTCGTCGCCCAGAACCTCGTCGAGGACGTGGTTCCACTCGATGCTGACGTTGCCGTTCTCGGCCTTCTCCAGTAACTGCTGGCTGAGGATCTTCTCGGAACTGAAGCGATCACGGCGATGGATGACCGTCACATGGGAGGCGATGTTGGCGAGGTAGAGGGCCTCTTCCACGGCGGTATTGCCGCCGCCCACCACGGCGACGGGCTTGCCGCGGTAGAAGAAACCGTCGCAGGTGGCGCAGGCGGATACGCCCCGTCCCTTGAAGGCTTCCTCCGAGGGCAGGCCGAGGTAGCGTGCCGAGGCGCCGGTGGCGATGATCAGGGCATCGCAGGTGTAGGTGCCATTGTCGCCGGTGAGGGTGTAGGGCGGCGCGGAGAGATCCGTACTGTTGATGTGATCGAAGATGATCTCGGTGTTGAAACGCTCTGCGTGGGCCTGCATGCGTTGCATGAGTGCCGGGCCCTGCAGGCCCTCGACATCACCGGGCCAGTTGTCCACCTCGGTGGTGGTGGTCAGTTGTCCACCCTGTTGCATGCCGGTGATGAGGACGGGTTCGAGGGCGGCGCGCGCGGCATAGATGGCGGCGGTATAGCCGGCCGGCCCCGATCCGAGAATAAGTAAGCGGCAATGCCTGATTTCACTCATGTGCTAGACTCCGGCGAAATAAACCTGGGTGTGCGGAACGGCGACGCTGGCCCGCGGCGCCCGAAGCAACCAGCTGTTTGACAGCCTGTCGGCAACAGGTTCCGTGGTGCGCGCACAATATACGAGATGCGCTGCACAGGGTAAAGGCACATCGACACAGGACAGGACGGCGACACATGCATATCGGTATTCCGCGAGAGATCAAGATCCACGAAGGACGCGTGGCGCTCATCCCCGACGCCGTCGCCGAACTGGTGGCGGCGGGCCACACGGTGAGCGTGGAGACCGCTGCCGGCATGGGCAGCGGCTACCGCGACGAGGACTACGAGGCGGCGGGCGCGCGCATCGCGCCGGACGCCGCGGCGCTCTACGATGCCGCCCGGCTCATCGTCAAGGTCAAGGAACCCCAGGCGGAGGAGCTGGCGCTGTTGCGCGCCCATCACCTGCTGTTTTCCTACCTGCACCTCGCCGCCGCCCCGGCGCTGTTGCAGGCGCTGCTCGACATCGGTCTCACGGCGGTGGCCTTCGAGACCGTCAGCGATGCCCGCGGCCGCCTGCCTTTGCTCGCTCCCATGAGCGACATCGCCGGGCGGGTGGCGGTGATGACGGGCAGCAACCTGCTCTACCGGCATGCCGGCGGCAAGGGGCTGCTGCTGGGTGGCCTGCCCGGCGCCCCGCGCGGCCACGTGGTGGTGCTGGGGGCGGGCGTCGCCGGCGGCAATGCCACGCGCCTGGCGGCGGCCCTGGGCGCCGAGGTCACGGTCTTCGAGCGCCGCCGGGAGCGCCAGGAGGCCATGCGCGCCCTTGGCGCCAACGTCACCGCGCTGCACCCCTATCCCCGCGCCATCGCCGAGGCGGTGGCCCGTGCCGATCTGCTGGTGGGGGCGGTGCTCATCACCGGTCAGCGGGCGCCGCACCTGGTGGACGAGGCCATGGTGGAGACCATGGCCCCGGGCAGCGTCATCATCGACATTTCCGTGGATCAGGGAGGCTGTATCGCCACCACGCGCCCCACGAGCTGGGCTGAGCCCACCTTCGTCCACGCCGGCGTGCTCCATTACGGCGTGACCAACATGCCCGGGGCGGTGCCCCGCAGCGCCTCACAGGCCCTCTCCGCGGCCCTGACGCCCTATGTCCATCGTCTCACGCAGGAAAACTGGGACGCAGCCCCGGATCTGGCTGCCGGGATCAATGTAAAAGGGGGTAAAATCGTGTTTCCCGGCCTGTCCGCCCCCGCTGCGTAAGGATGCTGCGCGGGCTTGTAAATTACCCGATATATTAGTAAGTTAAGCCATCAACCTGATATAGAAGTTTAAGTCTTGGCCCAGGCATCGCAAAAGAAATCCGCCGATCCGGCGCCGCTGGCCGCGCACGTGCGCCGCGGCCTGAAGGAAGGGGCGCTGCTGGTCTTCGGCCTGGTGGCGCTCTACCTGTTGCTGGCCCTGGCCACTTACCACCCCGAGGATCCCGGCTGGTCCCACAGCACCGGTGGCGGCGGGGTGCACAATCTCGCCGGGCCCGCCGGCGCCTGGTTCGCCGACATCTTCCTCAGCCTGTTCGGCGCCATGGCCTTCCTGTTTCCCGTCATGGTGGCCTATGCCGGCTGGCTCATCTACCGCGGCCTGCGCCAGGACGCCCCCATGGACATGCGCGAGATCATCCTGCGCTCGGTGGGTTTCGTGCTGACCCTGCTGTCGGGCTGCGGGCTCGCGGCGTTGCACTACAGCGTGCCGGTGACGGTGCTGCCCGCCGATACCGGCGGGATCCTCGGCGACGTGGTGGGCGCGGGCATGCGCACGCTGTTCGGTTTCCTCGGCGCCACCCTGCTGCTGCTGGCGGGCTTCCTCTCCGGCGTCACCCTGTTTACCCACCTGTCCTGGATCCGGCTCATCGATCTCACCGGCGCGGCGACCCTGCGCCTCGGCGGCTGGGCGCGCGGCCTGCTCGCGACGCTGCGCGAGGGCTGGCAGGCGCGCCGCGCGCGCCGCGACCACGAGGCGCGTTCGCGGGAACGGGTGGCGAGCGTGCGCGCGAAGAGCGCGCGGCGCAAGCCGCCGCGCATCGAGCCGGTGGTGCGCGAGGTGCCGAAGGGCGAACGGGTCATGCGCGAGAAGCAGGCCACCCTGTTCGAGATCGAATCCGACGGCGAGCTGCCGCCGCTGTCGCTGCTCGATGAGGCCGAGGTCAACAAGCATAGCCTGTCTCCCGAGGCGCTGGAGGCCATGTCCCGCCAGGTGGAACTCAAGCTGGCCGACTTCGGGATCAGCGTGGAGGTGGTGGCGGTGCATCCCGGCCCGGTGATCACGCGCTTCGAGCTGGAACCGGCGCCCGGCGTCAAGGTCAGCCAGATCACCAACCTTGCCAAGGATCTCGCGCGGGCCCTCTCCACCGCCACGGTGCGCGTGGTGGAGGTCATTCCGGGCAAGTCCACCGTCGGCCTGGAGATCCCCAACCAGGTGCGCGAGACGGTGCGCCTCTCCGAGACCCTGCAGTCGCAGGCCTTCGAGGACTCCACCTCGCCACTGACCCTGGCGCTGGGCAAGGACATCAGCGGGGTGCCGGTGGTGGCGGACCTGGCGAAGATGCCGCACCTGTTGGTGGCGGGTACCACCGGCGCGGGCAAGTCGGTGGCCATCAACGCCATGCTCCTCAGCATCCTGTACAACGCCTCGCCGGAACAGGTGCGCCTGATCCTCATCGATCCCAAGATGCTGGAGCTGTCGGTTTACGACGGCATCCCGCACCTGCTGACGCCGGTGGTCACCGACATGAAGGACGCCGCCAACGCCCTGCGCTGGTGCGTGGCCGAGATGGATCGCCGTTACCGCCTGATGTCGGCGCTCAAGGTGCGCAACATCAACGGCTTCAATCGCAAGGTCAGCGAGGCGAAGGCGGCGGGCAAGCCCATCCTCGACCCGCTGTTCCAGCCGCAGCACGAGGAGGATCAGCCCGAGGAACTGGTGCCGCTGCCCTACATCGTCGTCACCGTGGACGAACTCGCCGACATGATGATGCTGGTGGGCAAGAAGGTGGAGGAACTGATTGCGCGCCTGGCGCAGAAGGCGCGCGCCGCGGGGATCCACCTCATCCTTGCCACCCAGCGGCCCTCGGTGGACGTGCTCACCGGGCTCATCAAGGCCAATATCCCCACGCGCATCGCCTTCCAGGTCTCGGTGCGCGCCGACTCGCGCACCATTCTCGACCAGATCGGCGCCGAGCAACTACTGGGCCACGGCGATATGCTCTACCTGCCGCCGGGGACCGCCAATCCCGTGCGCGTGCACGGCGCCTTCGTCGCCGATCAGGAAGTCCACCGCGTGGTGGAAAACCTCAAGCAGCGCGGCAGGCCCAACTACATCGAGGAGGTCACCGCCGAGATCAGCGACAGCGATGCTGGCGGGGAGGGCGGCGGCGCAGCGGACGCGGAACAGGATCCGCTCTACGACGAGGCCGTGCGCATCGTCACCGAGACCCGCAAGGCCTCCATCTCCGGCGTCCAGCGGCGACTCAAGATCGGCTACAACCGCGCGGCGCGCATGATCGAGGCCATGGAACTGGCGGGCATCGTCAGTCCCGCCGAGACCAACGGCGTGCGCGAGGTCCTCGCCCCGCCACCACCCAAAGACTGAGGGGCGAACCATGTCATACCGATTCCAGCGCAGCGGCCTCGGCCTTGCCCTCTGGTGCCTGCTGGGCGTGGCCGGGGCGACGCCGGCCTCACTGACGGACTACTTCCACGGCATCACCACCCTGCGTGCCCATTTCACCCAGGAAGTGCGCGGCACGGTCTCCGACCGAGTGCAGCGAACCGAGGGCATACTGGCCATCTACCGGCCGGATCGCTTCTACCTCGAGTACACCGAACCCTATCGCCAGCTCTACGTCGCCGACGGCAAGACCCTGTGGGCCTACGACGAGGATCTCGAGCAGGTCACCGTGCACCGCCAGCAGGGCATGCTGCAGAACACCCCGGCGCTGATCCTCACCCAGCCGGAGAAGCTGGCGGCCAGCTACACCATCGTGCGCCGGGAAGGGGACGGCAAGGTGGTCTTCGAACTCACGCCACGCGATCCCAACAGTCAGTTCGAATTGATCAGCATCGGCTTTCGCGGCAAGCAGCTGGTGCTGATGGAACTGCGCGACGCGCTGGGGCAGACCACCGTGCTGCGTTTCAGTCGCCTGCAGTTGAACCCGCTCATCGACGAGGCGCGGTTTCGCTTTACGCCGCCGGAAGGCGTGGACCTGATCAGGGCCGATGAGAGCTTCTAGCCGCCAGGTGATGGAGCATGAACCGCAGCGGTGATCTCTTTGCCCCCGATGAAACCGCCACGGCGGAGGCCCGGCGTCCCTGGCAACCGCTGGCCGATCGCATGCGTCCGCGCACGTTGGCGGAGTTCGCTGGGCAGCAGCACCTGCTCGCGCCCGGCAAGCCCCTGCGCCAGGCCCTCGAGGAAGGCCGCCTGCATTCCCTCATCCTGTGGGGGCCGCCCGGCACCGGCAAGACCACCCTGGCGCGCATGATGGCGGCCTGTTGCGAGGCGCACTTCCTGTCCCTGTCGGCCGTGCTCGCCGGGGTCAAGGACATTCGCGCCGCAGTGGACACCGCACGCCAGGTCTCGCAGCGCGAGAACCGCGCCAGCGTGCTGTTCGTGGACGAGGTGCATCGCTTCAACAAGGCCCAGCAGGATGCCTTCCTGCCGCATATCGAGGACGGCACCATCACCTTCGTCGGTGCCACCACGGAGAATCCCTCCTTCGAACTCAACAATGCGCTGCTCTCGCGCGCGCGGGTCTATGTCCTCAAGGCGCTCGACAGCGAAGATATCGTCAGCGTGCTGCGCGATGCGCTGGCCGACGCGGAGCGGGGGATCGCCGACCTTGGCTGCGACGACGAGAACCTGCGTCGCATCGCCGTGTTCGCCGACGGCGACGCGCGCCGCGCCCTCAACCTGCTGGAGCTGGCCGCGGAGATCAGCCGGGCGCAGGGCCGTGAGTGTATCGATGCCGCCATCCTCGACGAGGTCCTAACCAGCGGCACGCGGCGCTTCGACAAGCAGGGCGAGGCCTTCTACGATCTCATTTCCGCGCTGCACAAGTCGGTGCGCGGCTCCGATCCCGATGCCAGCCTCTACTGGTTCGCGCGCATGCTGGACGGTGGCTGCGACCCTCTGTATATTGCCCGCCGGGTGGTGCGCATGGCCTCGGAGGACATCGGCAACGCCGATCCCCGCGGTCTCAGCCTGGCGCTGGATGCCTGGGAGACGCAGGAACGCCTCGGCAGTCCCGAGGGCGAACTGGCGGTGGCGCAGGCCATCGTTTATCTCGCCTGCGCGCCCAAGAGCAATGCCGTGTACACGGCCTTCAAGGCCGCCATGCGCGACGTGAAAAGCGGCGGTTCGGAAGAAGTCCCGCTGCGCCTGCGTAATGCGCCCACCTCCCTGATGAAGGAACTGGGCTACGGCGAACAGTATCGCTACGCCCACGACGAACCCGAAGGCTATGTCGCGGGCGAACATTATTTCCCGGACGGCATGGAAAAGCGACGTTACTATCGACCGGTGATGCGCGGGCTCGAATCGCGCATTGCCGAGCGTCTGGCCTACTGGCGCGAACTGGACAGGAAACACGACAAGTCATGAATCAGGTACTCGCCATCGCCGTGGGGGGCGCTGCCGGTGCGGTGATGCGCTTCTGGGTCTCCACCCTGACTTATCGCCTGCTGGGGCAGGGCTTCCCCTGGGGGACCCTGATGGTCAATGTCACGGGCTCGCTGGCCATGGGTTTCATCTACGTGCTGCTGGTGGAGCGCCTCAGCCTGGGCCCCGAGTGGCGCGCGGTGCTGATGATTGGTTTTCTCGGCGCCTTTACCACCTTTTCCACCTTTTCCGTCGAGGCACTCAACCTGGTGCAGGCGGGTTCGCCGATGCGCGCGCTGCTCTATATACTGGCGAGTGTCATCTTTTGTGTACTGGCTGCCTATGTGGGCATGATTGCGGGAAGACAGGTATGAAACAGATGGAGATCACCGTCGCACGGCTCTACCTCACCGAGGGCGAGAAACAACTCGATGCCCTGCTCAAGCGCCTGCGTGACTGGGAAAAGTTGCGCGGCGTGACGGTCTACCGCGGTATCTCCGGCTTCGGCGATTCAGGCGTGATCCACAATGCCTCCCTGCTGGATCTCAGCGTGCACCTGCCCATCGTGGTCGAGTTCTTCGATACGCCGGAAAAGATCGACGCCGTCATCGGACACCTGGATAGTTTCATCAAGCCCGGCCACATGGTGTCCTGGTCCGCGCGCATGAGCGTTGCCGACGACTGAGTCGCACCGGCACCCACCCCGTAACGAGAACGAGAGAACAGATGCTCGATCCCCAACTCATTCGTCACCATCTCGCCGATGTCGCCACGCGCCTTGCCGCGCGTGGCTTTGAACTGGACACCGCGCGGCTGGAGAAACTGGAAACCCAACGCAAGACCCTGCAGAGCGAAACCCAGCGCCTGCAGAACGAACGCAATACACGCTCGAAGGCCATCGGCCAGGCAAAGGCCAGGGGCGAAGACATCGAACCGCTCAAGGCCGAGGTGGCCGCGCTGGGCGAGAAACTCAAGGACGCAGAGCAGGCCCTGCGCGGCGTGCAGGAGGAACTTGGCGAGATCCTCATGGGGATCCCCAACCTGCCACACGAATCGGTGCCCGCCGGCCTGAAGGAGGAAGACAATGTCGAGCTGCGCAGGTGGGGCGAGCCACCGCGTTTCGATTTCAGCCCTCGCGATCACGTCGCCATCGGTGAGAAGCTCGGGCAACTGGACTTCGAGACGGCGGCGAAGATCACTGGTTCCCGTTTCGCCCTGATGAGCGGTCCGATTGCGCGCCTGCATCGCGCGCTGATCCAGTTCATGCTCGACCTGCACACCCGCGAACATGGCTATACCGAGACCTGGGTGCCCTATATCGTCAATGCCGACAGTCTGCGCGGCACCGGCCAGCTGCCCAAGTTCGAAGAGGACCTGTTCAAGCTGTGCGGCGAACATGAGTATTACCTGATCCCCACCGCCGAGGTGCCGGTGACCAACATGGCGCGCGATCTCATCATCGAAGCCGACGAGATGCCGCGCAAGTTCGTTGCCCATACCCCCTGTTTTCGCAGCGAGGCGGGCTCCTACGGCAAGGATACGCGCGGCATGATCCGCCAGCATCAGTTCGAAAAGGTGGAACTGGTGCAGGTGGTGCGCCCGCAGGACTCCTGGGACGCGCTGGAGGAACTGACCGGCCACGCCGAGGAAGTCCTGCAGCGCCTGGAGCTGCCTTACCGCGTGGTGGCGCTGTGCGCGGGGGACATGGGCTTCTCGGCGGCGAAGACCTACGATCTGGAGGTGTGGCTGCCGGGGCAGGATACCTACCGGGAGATCTCCTCGTGCAGCAATTTCGAGGACTTCCAGGCGCGGCGCATGAAGGCCCGCTGGCGCAACCCCGAGACCGGCAAGCCGGAGCTGGTGCATACGCTCAACGGCTCCGGGCTGGCGGTGGGGCGCACTCTGGTGGCCGTCATGGAAAACTACCAGCAGGCGGACGGCAGTATCCGTATCCCGACGGTATTGCAGCCCTACATGGGCGGCGAGAGCGCCATCGTGGTCGCGTAAAGGGAAGAAAGTGCGTGCTTCAGCGCACTGACATGATCAGGAAGATCACGAACAACACCACCAGCCCGATGGGGATGAGCAGGGCCTGCCAGTCACCCTGTTTGGCCTTTGGGCTGTGCTTGACCATCTGCCTGGCGCGCGGCAGGAGAAAGATGATCATGGCGCCAATCAGGATCGCCGAGCCGATCTTGAACCAGTCCATATCCGGATCCCCTCCACGGTAGAAAAAGAAAAGCCCCGTAGTCGGGGCTTTTCCTCGGTTCCTGTGCTGCTGCCTTAGTCGTCGCCGCTCAGCGCGCCCAGCAGGTTCAACAGATGAATGAAGATGTTGAAGATGTCGAGATACAGGGCCACCGTGGCCATGATGTAGTTGGTCTCCCCGCCATTGATGATGCGGCTGGTGTCATACAGGATGAAACCGCTGAAGAGCAGGATGACGGCGGCGGAAATGGCCAGCGAGAGGGCCGGGATGGCAAAGAAGATATTGCCCAGCGCGGCAAAGAGGATCACCAGCAGCCCCACGAACAGCATGCCACCAAGGAAGCTGAAGTCGCGCCTGGTGGTCAGGGCATAGCCCGACAGGCCCAGGAAGATCACCCCGGTGCCGCCCAGGGCGGTCATGATCAGCTGGGCGCCATTGGACAGGGCCAGGTACTGAGTGAGGATGGGGCCCAGCGAGAAGCCCAGCAGGCCGGTAATGGCAAACACCACCCCGATGCCGGCGCTGGAATTGGCGGTGCGCGGTAGCACCAGCCAGATGAGCAGGAAGGCACCACCGACAGACAGCAGGTAGGTTCCCGGTCCGGTTTCCACGTACATGGAGACGGCGGCCATCAGGGCGCTGAACAGCAGTGTCATGGACAGCAGGCTGTAGGTGTTGCGCAGCACCTTGTTGGTGGCCAGCACCGATTCGGCGCTACGGCTGACGGCCGGTTGGTTAAATGCCATGGTTGGTATCCTCCTGATTCTCTGGATATAAATTACTAATTGCCTGGACACAGCATACCGGAACAGTTCCCGATATCAAGTAACAACATGGGGTCGGACGCCGCAAATTCAAACTGGCCAGCCCGCCCCCTTTTTGGGTATGCTTCGCCCCATTGTGCGTCGCCGGGCGAGCGGGGGCAAGGGCCGGACGTTTCGAAAAATCCGTAGCCGCCTCTCGGAAAAAACTGAAAAAAATCAGTCTGTTACCTTTTCTATATACGCCGCACGCGGGGGTATCGCTGGGATACTGCATACACCGGGCCGGGGCGGCGACGCGACAATCTGGAGAGCTGGCTGAGTGGTCGAAAGCGGCGGTCTTGAAAACCGTTGACCGGCGACGGTCCGGGGGTTCGAATCCCTCGCTCTCCGCCACACACGAAAGGCCCCTTCGGG
Organism: Chromatiales bacterium; assembly: GCA_027005735.1. Lineage (GTDB taxonomy): Bacteria > Pseudomonadota > Gammaproteobacteria > CAMYNG01 > CAMYNG01 > HyVt-448. Next base: position 49,665 of record JALTLF010000218.1, read on the forward strand.
GGCCTTTCGTGTTTGTGGAAAGGGGTCGATGACTCGCTGGACAGCGGATCTTCCCGAAGATAGTTGAACCCACTGCCCTCTCGGGTTTCGCACAAAGATAATCGGCCTGCAACCCCAGGCTGGGACTCAGGCGTTAGCAAGTCCGACGCCGGGGTGGTGCCGACTGGTGTTCGATATGCTCAAGAAATACGCACAGCGGGCCGAAACTTCATGCTGTCGGCACCGCAACAGGGCGCATTACAAGAGGATGCGGTCAAAATCTGACCATATTACGGCCCATGCAGGCCTGCCGTGGAAAGGGTGTAGCACACCCCGATTGGCAGTTTGCGGTCTTTTGTGGGAGATTATGGCGTGCGTGCCCCGGGCAGGAAACCGGGTATGACGAGAAGAACAAGCCGGAGAAGAGCAGGCGATGTCGCGGATCAAGATCTACAGGCTCGGTCGCAACAGCAGTAATGATTATGTCATCAACGACGACACGGTCTCGCGTTCACACGCGGAATACATCGTCTGTGATGATGGCCGCCTGTACGTAACCGATTGTCACAGTACCAGTGGCACCTTCGTTTTCCGCGGTGAGACCTGGCAGAAGATCCGCCAGGACTTCGTGGCCCCCGATGAGAAGCTGCGCTTCGGCGAGGCCGAGGTGAGCCCCGTGGAACTGGCATCTCGCGCAAAGGCCAGTGGACCCACGGCGGCAACCGTGGCCCCGCAGGCCGGCGAGAGTGAAAAGCTTTCCGAAGCACCGGAGGCGGGCACCGGTTTCGTGCGCAATCCCGAAACGGGCGAAATCATTTCCAAACAATAACACGAGACAATAATCAGGAAATGGGAAATCGCACCACCGTATTACTGGTCAGCTCGGGTGCCGGCCTTGTTTTCATTCTGCTGCTCAGCCTGGTCCTCGACAGCGGTTTCTTTGCCGATTTTCTCCTCGATCGAAACACGAGCTGGGCGCCGTACCCGTTCACCATCCAGAATGTCATGTGGCTGGTATTCTTCTTTGGCCTGGGCGAACTGTATCTTCGCCACGAGAGCGGCAGCGATGACCTGCGGCAGATTTCGCTGGGTCTCCTGCCCGAGGACGAAACCAGTCTCCTGCGCCCGAAAGACCTGCCGGCACTCTACCGCAAGGTACGCCAGTCCGATCCGGACAGGCGGCATTTTTTACAACGCATGTTGACGCGCTGTATCCTGCAGTTTCAGAGCAGTAATTCCGTGGACCAGGCAAATACCCTGTTCAATTCCAGCCTCGAGCTGTACCAGCACGAGGTGGAGCTGCGCTATAACATGTTGCGCTATATCGTCTGGCTCATCCCGACCCTGGGGTTCATCGGCACGGTTGTGGGGATCGCGCTCGCCCTCAGTGATGCCGGCGCGGCAAAGGATTTCCAGGATCCGGAACTGCTCAAGGTCCTGACCAGGAGCCTGGGCGTGGCGTTTTATACTACCTTGCTGGCGCTGATGATGTCGGCGGTGCTGGTATTTCTCATGCACGTGATCGAAGGCCGGGAAGAACGCGTGTTGAATACGGTTGGTCAATATACGCTCGATAACCTGATCAACCGGCTCTATGAAAAATAAATGATCCCCCGGAATCGGTGGCAGGGAACCGACCGCAGCTCGATGCCGCGCCACCGCAGGGCTTGAACCACCAAAGCAGAACAGGCAGGTAAACCATGAGTGACTCTGACTACGATTCACCTACCCGCAAGGTAGGATCTCCGACACGGCGCAATACGGTCAAATCGGGTGACGCGGGCGCCACCCGTCCGGCAGGAAGAGGTGGCGCCGCTGATAGCGGTGAGACAAAGACCCAGATCTATCGGCCGGGGCGTCGGCGGGATGCCGATGCCGACACCCAGTCCAACCCCACCGGCAGTAGCGCGCGTCGCGCCGCCGCCTCCGCCATGGACGATCCCCCCGCGGGCTGGCTGGTGGTCATCAGGGGACCGGGGATGGGCAGTGTCGTGACCATCGGCATAGGCAGCAATTCCATCGGCCGGGATGCCAGCGAACGCATCAGCCTGGACTTCGGCGATGAGACCATTTCCCGTGAAGGCCATGCCATCGTAACCTACGATCCGCGTGGCAAGAAGTTCTATATCCAGCATGGGGGCGGCAAGAACCTGACCTATCTCAACAACGAACCCGTGCTGGCCCCCGCCGAACTGGAAGCGGGTGCGGAGATCGTCATCGGGGAGACTGCGCTGCGCTTCATGCCGCTGTGTGGGCCCGACTTCAACTGGGAAGATCTCGAGACGGATCGGTAAGGACAGCAAAGAAAGCGAGCGCATGTTTCAGGTTAAAGGCGATCAAATCATCGGCGCCCGGACGCGCCAGGAAGACAGTTTTCGCATTGAACAACTGGATACCACGGCACAGCACCTCATGGTCATCACTGACGGCATGGGTGGTCATGCAGGTGGCGCGCAGGCAAGCCGCATCGTGGCAGACAGCTTCGTCGATGCATGGCTTGGTGGAGAAGGTACAACGGTGGATCGCCTGCACGATGCGCTGTTTTACGCCAACGACCAGGTGGCCCGGGCGATAGAAGACGATCCGGAGCTGGTCGACATGGGAACGACCCTGCTGGCCTGTGTGCTGGATGGCAGTGAGTTGTCCTGGGTCAGCGTGGGTGATTCCATACTGTGGGTTTACCGTGACGGTAAGCTGCTGCGCATCAACGACGATCACTCCATGGCCCCGGTAATCGATGGCCTGGTGGAAATCGGTCGCATGACACCCGAAGAGGCCGCCAGTGACCCCAGGCGGAACCAGTTGCGTTCAGTAGTGACGGGTGAGGACATACCGCTCATCGATATCAGCAAGACGCCTCTCGTGCTGGAGGACGCTGATATCCTGCTGCTCGCCACGGACGGCATCCTCACATTGGGTGAGGACGAAATTATTTCCGTGCTGCGGGATAGCCGCCCAGCGGGACCCGAGGCATGCGCCGGAGCGATTTTCGCCGCCATTGAATCACATGCGGAGCCACAGCAGGACAATACGACCCTGATAGTTGCTTCGCAAGACTGAACTACGAGCTCCGGCCGACGCCGGTGAGTCAACGCAGGAAAAAGAATGAAAACATCCATCCTGAAGAAGATCCTTGTTTCGACCCTGATCATCCTCTCGTGCCTTGTGCCGATATCGTTCGCCGCCGCGGATGCCATTCTCGACCAGACAGGAAAGGCCCTGGTCCGGATCCATGTTCTGCATGGCGGCAAGGTAGAGAGTGAGCAGATCGGTTTCATCATCAACAATGAAACGGGTCATGTGGCAACCTACTCAGGCAGCCTGGGCAAGGACAGCACGGTCAGCATTACCACCGCCAGCAACCATGAACTCAAGGCAGAGGTCGTCTTGCTGCGCCCCGAGGAGGGCGTGGCCATCTTGCGCACCAATCTCGCCGGGATGGATGTGGACTCCGTCCTGTTTGCAAAGGATCCCCTCGAAGATGGACGTACGGTGGCAACAGCGGTTCTTTCCGGTAGTGCGCCGGACACGGAGATCGGTATACGCCGCGGCAGTGTCGGGCAAATGGTGCCGGCGGTGGGCACTGGCAAGCCGGTGCTCATTCAGCACAACGCGCTGGCAAATACCCGCAGCTTTGGCGCGCCGCTGTTCAACAACTGTGGTGAAGTTGGCGGCCTGCTGATACCGGAAAAACGCGCGCTGACGGCCATTTTCGGCGTGCCCGATGCACAGGAAGAGGGCGTTGCCTACGCGATAAGTGGCGAATGGTTGAAGAATCTCCTGCTGGCGAACGATATTCCGTATTACACCGCGGAAGAGACCTGTGCCAGCGAGATCGAGCAGGTCGCCCAGGCCGAGGGGGATGTGGAGCGGGCCGAGGAAGAGATCCGCGCCGCCAACGAACGCCTGGACGAACTGCGGCGCCAGCTCGAAGAGGCCGGACAGGCCAGCGCCGAGGAGCGGGCGCGCCTGCAGGACGAAATAAAGAAGGCCGAAGCCTCGGTACAGGCGCTGAAGAAGAAGCAGAAAGAGCTCGAGGCGCAGGCGGCGGAGCTGGCCGAGCGGGCCGAGGCCGTGCGCAAACGCGAGCGGCAGGTGACCATCGCCGCCGCCGTCGTTGTTGCCATCCTGTTACTGCTGGTTTTACTCGCATGGCGGCGCAAGCGCCGTGCCCTGCGGGAGAAACAGGCGGCGGAGCGGGCACGCCGGGAAACGGAAGGGGAGCTGGAAAAGAAACTGGCAGAAGAGGCCATGTTGAAGGAGATCCCCGACGTGCTGCTCGAAGCGGAGTCACCGGACGGGGAGAAATTTGCAGTCAAGATCCCGGGGCCCAATCTTGGCGGCGCGGAAGGGGCGACAGTAGGTCGCAATCCCGAGATGAGTAATTTCGTCATCAATCATCCCGATGTGTCCCGCACGCATTTCCGCCTGCTGTCAGTACGCAAGCAACTTCTGATCGAAGACCTGGGATCGACCAATGGTACCAGCATCAACGGCATCCTGCTTGGTGAAGGCGAACTGGAAGCGGTCATGAATGGCACCGTTATCAGGATCGGGGACCTGCGCATCAAGGTGACGATAAAACAATGAATCACAGTGGAACTGGATAATGTCTGAGAAACTCATGCGGCGCTCCCTGCTTCTCGGGGCTTGTCTCCTGTGTCTGCTGCTGGTGCCAGCGAGTGTGCTTGCGCGGCAGTTCGACGTGGTCAAGCTTGAGAAGAGCGTGGTTCGTGTCATCACCAACAACGGGACCGGCACCGGTTTTGTCATCAACAAGGATGGCTATGTTCTCACCAATCACCACGTCATCGAAGGCGCCTCACGTTTTGTCGTGATGTCAAGTTACCTGGCACAACCGGTCGAGGCCGAGGTGGTGTTTTTCGATCGCCAGATCGACGTCGCGCTTCTTCGTACCCGCGGTCTCAATCTGCCGCCGGTAACACTGACCACCGTGACACCGGAAAAGAGCGACCAGGTTTTCGCGTTCGGTTTCCCCGGTCTCGCCGACTACGGCTCCTGGGAAGAGATTGAAGGCATTGCCCTGGATGTCACCATTACCGATGGCGTCCTGAGCCGCATTTTTGATCAGCCCTGGGCGGGAAATTCCACGGTGATCACCATTCTCCAGCACAACGCCCAGATCAATCCGGGCAACAGCGGTGGCCCGCTGTTCGATCTATGCGGGCGCGTGATCGGTATCAATACCCAGCAGGGTGTCGGCGGCCAGGGGATTTTCTGGGCCTCGCACATCAAGGAGGCAATGGGCCTGCTGAAGCAGAAGAACATCCGTTTCAAGGTCACCAGCAAGCCCTGCAAGGAAGTGACGCCGGCCGCGCCACCTCCGCCGCCGGCACCGGCGCCGAAGGTGATTGTGCCTCCGCAGTCGCGTTACACCCCCTGGCTGGTGGCGCTTTCCATTCTCGTTGCCACCGCGGCACTGTTGCTGGCGCTCAGAAAGCCGCGCGAGCGCATCGTGGAAGTGACCAAGCGCTACGCGAGTGGTATCACGCGGCGCATTACCGGGGCAAGGAAAGACACGCAAAGCGAGGGGGGCGCCACTGTCAGGGCAGGTGCAGGCGGGAAGAGCCAGGGGAAAAAGGCTGGCAGGACGGGCTTGTTGCTTTCCGGGTTTACCAGCGGGGGCAAGCCAATACGCGTCGAGATCACCGATCAGCAACTCGCCGGTCTGGGGTTCAGTCTGGGGCGTCATCCCAACCTGGTGGACTTCGTTATCGCCGACGACTCCCTGTCACGGCGTCATTTGCGCATCAGCGGGGGACATGGGCGCTACTACGTGGAAGACCTCAACTCCAGCAACGGGGTATTGATCAACGGCAAGCCGGCGAAACCCTTCGCCAGGGTCGAGATTGTGCCGGGTGACAGGCTGACGCTGGGAGACGTGGAAATCGATGTGTCCCGGATTTAAGCGCCTGGCACGGCGTTTGCCGGTGTCCGTCTCCGTGTCAGGACGCCAGCCGTGAGACGCCGCAACCGGGAGATCAATATCTTCAACGTTTCGGCGCTGGACCTGTTTGCCTCGGCGCTGGGGGCCTTCATACTCATCACGGTGGTCCTGTTCCCCTACTTTCCAAATACGGGAGACTCGCCGGAGCGGGTGGCGACCTGCAAGCAGGCCCTGCAGGAATGCCGCAAGGAAAAACAGCGTCTCGAACGGGAACTGGCCAGGGCACAATTCCCCCATCTCGACCTTGTCATTGCCCTGGATGTCACCGGCAGCATGAAAGAACAGATCGACGGTCTGAAGTCGGAACTACAGCAACTGACCATGGTGCTGGGAAAACTGGCCCCTTCCCTCGGTATTGGCGTGGTTGCCTTTGGCGACCGAAAATGGGAACAACCCATCTTCACCTATCGTCTCAGGGAGGTTGGCGGCTCCCCTGCCAATTTCCGGGATCTGCAGCGATTCATCGATGGCCTGGCACCCAACATGGGCCTGGGTTCGGGGGATAACGATGATTACCCCGAAGCCGTTGCGCGCGCGTTAGATGAAGCCATAGCGATGCCGTGGCGGGCGCAGGCAAAGAAACGGATCATTGTCGTCATCACCGACAATCCGGCCTACCCGGAAAGGATTAGCTATTCTTTACGAAGGGCAGAGGAATTTGCGCGTACACCGGGACAACAGGTGTCCACCGTTCTGGTGATTTCGCAAAATGATCCCGAAATCTATGGGCCGGCACGGGAATTTTTGGCTAAACTGGCCCGTAAGGGGAAAGGAGAAGCCGTCAAGGCCGGCGGCTCCATGACTGCGGCACTGCTGTTGGCATTGCTGGGATAATTTGACTACCGAGGCACATCAAACCAGAAGCAGGAAATAACGATGAATGATAACCATACGACAGTGAGAGAGAAAGGCGTATCGGGCTGGCTCATTACGGCCATACTTGGTCTGATGTTTGGTTCAACGGCGGCCTATGCGGATCAACCGTCCGATACGGCGACCTTCGATGCGGAATTCCAGGTCGCTCTGGAAGAGCAACCCGATCCTGCCCGTCTGCAGGCCATGCTACGGCTTGCCGAGGCAAAGAGCAGCAGCGGTGGAGGCGGCGGCAGCGCGCCCGTGGCGAGCGGGGGAAATGTCTGGTTCGCCATCTTTCGCACTACCGACAACCGACAGCGCTGGGTACGCAACACTTCGCTCCAGGAGTTCACGAATTCCATTCGCAAGGCCTGGAGGGACGGCTATCATCTCAAGCGTGTCAACTACGCCGATGGGCGCTGGGTGGGCATCTTCGTCGACACCAAGGTGGGTTGTGCCGAACGTAACGGTTTTGAAACCGCTGGTTCACGCGAGGCTTTCCTCAAGGCCGTAAAGCAACGTTGGGTCGATGGTTATACCCTGGTAGATGCGGCCTATGGCGAAGGCACCTGGTTTGGTAACTTCTGTGAGGATCCCCGTGACAATACCTATGTCACGGCGAGTGACTGGGATGCCCTGAGCAACCTGATCAGCAAGAAATGGGACCAGGACAGCCAGTGGCACGTGCTCTCAGCAGACCGTGGTCCCGACGGCTGGTTGGCGGTATTCGTCAAGGGGGAGTGCCCGGGACGCAATGGCTGGAGCATCTATGATTCCCAGGCCGCCCTGGAAGAAGCACTGCGCGACAGCAACAACGACGGTTTCGCGGTTCGCAACATGGCCTACACCAATGGAAACTGGATTGCGATGCGTTGCGAAGAGGATGTCAGCAACATCTATGAAACTGCCGCCAGCTGGCCGCAGTTGAAGGAAAAAATCAAGCAGCGCTGGGGTCAGGGCCTAGACCTGATCGCCATCGACTACGGTCGGCGCTAGCTCGCATATCCACACTTGGGGGCGGTCCCGGTCTCCGGGACCGCGCCCTGCCAGCGTGGAACCTTCCACGGCAGGCCCGGCAGGACGCCGCCACGGGAATACCGTCGTGCCCCCGTGTCGGTGGGGGCCGAAGGGCGCGCGCCTGGCCCGAGTCATTGAAATTGCGGGGATTTTCAGGTTAGATAAGCCACGTGGCGAGGATGTTGTCGGTAACGGCGAGCTTCCACGCCCGGCGCCATGCTCACATGGCCACTGGATCTACCCCCGGGATCCCGCTGGTCGCGGTACATTAAAATCATAATGAAGTCGCCATGAACGAACATCACCATTCCCTGCCGGAGGGCTACCAGCTTTTCGAATATCGCATCGATGGTATTCTGGGCACCGGTGGCTTCGGGATCACCTACCTTGGGTGGGACAGCAATCTCGACAAGCAGGTGGCCATCAAGGAGTACCTGCCCGGTGAATACGCCGTGCGTCTCGAAGGCGAGACCGTGGCGCCCCGGTCCACCGAGGACGAAGACGACTATGCCTGGGGGCTGGAGCGTTTTCTCGACGAGGCCCGTGCCCTGGCCCGCTTCGATCATCCCAATATCAACCGCGTACTGCGTTTTTTCGAAGCCAACAACACGGCCTACCTGGTGCTGGAGTACGTCGAGGGCAGGACGCTGGCCAAGGTTCTCAAGTCCGGCTACAGCTTCAGCGAAGCCGAGATCACCGAAATGCTGGGCGCCATGCTGTCCGGCCTGGCGGTGGTGCACCGTGCCGGCTATGTTCACCGCGACATCAAGCCGGCCAATATCATGTTGCGCCCGGACGGCCAGCCGGTATTGCTGGATTTCGGCGCTGCCCGCCAGGCCATCGGCCGCAAGACACAGAGCATTACCACGGTCCTCACCCCCGGCTATGCGCCCATCGAGCAGTATGACCAGCATGCCGAGGACATCGGCCCGTGGACCGATATTTACGCACTCGGCATGGTCTTCTACCGCTGCGTCACCGGGATCTCGGACGGTGAACTGGTCGATGCCGTGGCGCGCGCGCGCATGCAGCGCAAGGGAGAAGATCCCCTCGCGCCGGCGGTGATCGCCGCGCAGGGCAAGTACAGTCCGAAGTTGCTCGAAGCCATCGACTGGGCAGTGGCGGTCAACGAGGAGGATCGTCCCCAGAACGTCTCCGAACTCACCTCGATTCTGCCGGCCTTCGAAAACCGCACCCAGGTCTCGGGACGCGGTGATACCCAGGCCCCCACGCAGGCCGCCGGCCAGGCCCCGGGCGGGCGGCATCCGGCGGATCAGAAGACCCGGGCGGTCGCGCCGGTGGGCATGACCAGTGGTGCCCGCTGGGCACTTGGCGTGACGCTGGCGCTGGTTCTCATCGGCATTGCCCTGGGTGCGGCGTGGGTCTTCTGGGCCGGCCCGCCCGATGGAGGGGAGTCCGGCGGCCCGCTTGCCGGTGGGCCCGCGCCCGGTCCGCAGGCCACGGATCCCACGCCCGCGGTGGCCTCGCCCGTGGAAGTCGCGCCGGCCTACCTGGTGGTGCGCAGCAATGTCTCCGGCGATCACGTCATCGTCGATGGTCGGGATCTCGGGCACAGCGGGACGCGCCGTCACGAACTGGCACCGGGTGAACATGAAATACGGGTGGAGAAAAAGGGTTACATCCCCTGGAAGCGGACGCTGACGCTGGAGAGTGGCAAGACCCTCACGGTCAGGGCGCGCCTGCGTCCCCTCGCCGGGGTGCCACCGGTGGCCGGCGGGGGCCGCAGGGGCCACTGGTTTGCCGTGTTCAGGTCGACGGACAACCGCCAGCGCTGGGTACGCAACAGTTCACTCCAGGAGTTCACGGCTTCCATCCAGAAGGGCTGGGAAGACAACTACCACCTGAGCCGCGTGATCTACAGCCGTAATACCTGGGTCGGGGTTTTCGTTGACCCGGCGGTGGGCTGCGCCAATCGAAACGGCTACGAGGTGGCGAGTACGCGCAGCGAGTTCATTAATCGTATCAAGGAGCGCTGGAAGGATGGTTTCACGCTCGTGGACATGGCCTACGGCGAGGGCGTGTGGTTTGGAAACTTCTGTGAGGACGCGCGTGGCAATACCTATGCCACGGCATCCACCTGGGATGCGCTGGCGAAAAAGATCAGCCAGAAATGGAACAAGGACAGCGATTGGCATGTCATCTCGGTGGAGCGAGGCAGGGGCGGCTGGATGGCGGTCTTCGTCAAGGGGCTGTGCCCGGGGCGCAACGGCTGGAACCGTGTCGGCTCCAGCGCGGAGCTGGAAAGGGAACTCCGGCAGGGTAGCCGCGAGGGGTTTTCGGTACGCAATATCCGCTACACCGACGGCGCCTGGTATGCCCTGCGTTGCGAGGACGGGATGCACAACATCTATGAAACCGCCAGCAGTTGGGAGGAAATGAAGAAAAAGATCAGTACGCGCTGGAGCCAGAAACTGGATCTCGTGGCGCTGGATTACGGCCCCAACTGACGCGCGCACGCGGATCTTGCCGCAGCACATGCACAATTGTGGTGCGTGGAGATGGGGCCAGGCGGCCGGGCGGGCACGTTTCGCCTGTGCCTGTATCAGGACTGGGGTTTCGCGTATGGTTTGCGCTAGAATTACCCGGCCGACCGCCCATGCCGGTTTCCCCGGGAAGGGCGTAGGATAGCCGGGGCCCGCACAGTGCCAGCGGGCGGGGCAGCTGGAACACCAACCCCAATATAGACTTATGATGGTTTTTCCCGATCGCCCCCGTGGGCGTCAATGCTGGAGGAAGTCACCATGATCAGGGTCCTGCTGGTGGATGACCACGATCTGGTGCGTACCGGGATCCGGCGCCTGCTGGAGGACGTCAACGATATCGAGATCGTCGGCGAGGCGGCCAGTGGCGAGGAGGCGGTCAACCAGGCACGGACGCAGATGCCCGACGTGGTGTTGATGGATCTCTCCATGCCGGGCATGGGGGGGATCGAGGCGACGCGCAAGCTGCTGCAACACCATCCCGATATCCGCGTCATCGTGGTGACCATGCACGACGACGAACTCTATCCCCAGCGGCTGCTCAAGGCCGGCGCGCGCGGCTATCTCACCAAGGGGGCCAGCGCCACCGAGATCGTGCGTGCCATCCGCGAGGTCATGGCCAACCGCCGTTACCTGAGTCCCGACGTCGCCCAGCAGATCGCCCTGTCCACCTCCACCGATGGCGTCGCCTCACCCTTTGCCAACCTCTCCGAACGCGAGCTGCAGGTCATGATGATGCTCATGGAAGGCTGCAAGATCGGCGACATCTCCGAGCGCCTGTGCCTGAGTCCCAAGACCGTCAGCACCTACCGCTACCGGCTGTATGACAAGCTCGGCGTGAACAACGACATGGAACTGGCGCGGCTGGCCATCCTGCACGGCGTGGTGGAGGGCAACGGCCCGCACTGAGGTTTTCGCGCTACCCCTGTTCCTCAGGGCGTCAGCCGCTTGTGCATGCGGGTATGGGTGATACAGCCGAACAGGGTCGGCCCCGGCCCCGCCTCTGCGTAACCCTGCCGGCGGTAGAAGCCCACCGCGCCGCTACGGGCGTTGAGACTGATTTCGCCGAGGCCCATTTCCCGTCCGCGTGCCTCCAGCCAGGCGAGGATGGCCGTGCCGACGCCACATCCCCGTGCGTCTTCCGCCACCGCCATGTAGCGGATCGCCCCTTCTCCCTCCGTCACGCGCTGCAGGCGTCCCACCCCCAGGGCCGCGCCGCCTTCGTCTCGCACCAGGCAATGAACGGCGCGTGAGGGAGGGCTGTCCCAGGCATCGCGCTCGCTACCCCGGGGCTGTCGCCAGGGGGCGCGCAACACCTGCCAGCGCAGGGCGAAATAGGCCTGCCACTCCGCCGTGGTGGCGGGCGGGCCGATGCGCCAGGACTCAGGCAAAGACCACCCAGGTGGTGGCGATGTACTTCACCCCCGCTTCCAGGGTCACGCCGCGGTGTTCGTGGGTCCAGAAGGGGGGAAACAGCAACAGGCTGCCCTCGCGGGGCGTGACCTTGAGATCCTGGAAGAGAAACTCCGTCTCCCCGCCGGGACCGGCGACGTCGTTGAGGTACCACACCGCCACCAGCTGGCGCTGGGAGAACTCGTGGCTGCCGCCGTCGATGTGCCAGTGGTAGTGCTCGCCCGGCAGGGTACGCTGGATGGCGTAGCCCATGTCCTTGAACGGGCCCTTGAAGTAGGGGAAGTGTTCGCGGAACTCGAGGATGGCCTCGCCGAGCGAGCGAAACAGGGCGCGGTCGATGTCCTTCCAGTGGGGCTTGCCGCTGACCACCAGGTCGGTGGACTTCTTGATGCTGCGATCCTTTTGCGCCAGCTGGCCGATACGGCCCTCGTATTGCTCGTCGTCGGCGGCCTCGAAGCGCGAAATCATCTCGCGACACAGGGCGGCGGGCAGGGCATGCTCCTTGAGGAAGATGAAACTGTTGGGGGCCAGCTCGCGAATGGTCTGCAAGGGGCGGCGGGTGGATGCTTCGGACGACATGGGACAACCCCGGGGGTGACAAATGGCAGGGGGATTGTCTACAGGGTGTGCTTGTCGATCAAGTCCTGCGTGGCCTGCTGGAGCGCCGCCGGGCCCCTTTCGTGGGCCGCGAGCAAGCGCGTGGCGGCCTCTCGCCAGTGTGCGCGGCCCGTGTCGATGAGACGCGCGAAGACGTCCCAGTCACCGCTCTCGCGCCACGCTTGCCAGGCCGCCAGCAGGGCGGGGAACAGAACCTTGCGCATGCCGGTGAGATTGGCGACATAGTAGTGCAGCGAGGGCGTGCGCCGCGCCGCCACCAGCTCGGGCAGGGTGGTGAGGCAGTCGGCGTAGAGATCCTTGACCGCGCGGGCGATCAGCTCGCTGCGGCTGCGCGGCAGGGCGGCGAGCATCTCCCGCCACTGGGGGCCAAGTGCGCGACCCGCGGTGATCTCGCCGATCTCGTGCAGGCGCACGGTGTCCAGTTCCTGGTTGGTCATGGCCTCCAGGGCGTCCTCCAGCCTGCCTTCGAAGTCGTAGCAGCCGAAGGCGGCGCCAAGGGCATTGTCGGGACGATTCCAGCGCCACTCCTCCAGTTTCTGCCACAGCAGGGCGCGCAGGGCCTCGCGGCGCAGGAAGATGGTGCTACCCTGGACCATGGCCGGCGGGGCGCTGAGATCGCGGGCGTATTCCTCGCCGCAGGTGAGGATGCGGTAACCATCACGTTCCTCGCAGGCCACGAGACGGGCGAGGAAGAAGTGGGGGCGGGCGCGCTGTCCCAGCCCGGCGCTGTAGACCAGGCCTTCCTCCAGCAGGTGGCGGTTGACCGCCTCGGTCTCGAAGGGCGGCACCTGCTCGCCGGCCACCGGCACGTCGGCATAGTCCTCTTCTTCCAGCTCGCTCCACAGGGCCTCGCGCTCCATCAGCCAGTTGCTCAGCGGCTCGTTGGGCAGGCGCGCGGAGAAACCGAAGCCATGTTCCCAGCGAAAGAATTCGCGCATCTTCATCAAGTAGATACACACGGTGTCGTCACCGGCGTGGCGGGCATCCGCGATGTGGCAGTTGCGTTGCACGGCTTCGCAGACAGGCTGAGCGACGGGTTTGTTCATCACGGCATCCGGCTCCTCGTGATGGCGGGGGTTCACCCACACCGTTGAAAAAATGGTAGCATTGCCGCAGCCCGCTTGCTATTAACCTGAAAAATCAGGGGTTTTTCACGGCAGGGGGGCCGCGGGCCACCCGTGCCCGCCCATGGTCAAATAGCGAAGAGGTTTGAGATCCGTGCGTGTCAAAACCCGCTGGAACGACAAGAAGCAGCCCCGCAGCTACCGGGAAACCGCCAGCGCCCTGGCCTTCAATCTGTGGCGCCTGTGTGCCCAGGCGGTCCTGACCCTGGAGAACGAGAATTTTCAGACCGACTCCCAGAAGCAGCGCCTCGATATCATCGCCGAGTACATCGCCTTCCTGGTACACGTCACCGATCGCCTCGCCTGGGGGCGTCTCGACGACGGGGAGCGCGCCGCCCTGGTGACGGAGATGGCGCTGGCCCTCAACCGGATCTTCGTCGACAACGCGCGCGACTTCGCCGACGCCGCGGTCTACCACGACGGCATCATCGACTTTATCAACCGGGTGGGCGGCGAGTATGCCGAGATGGCCTTTGCGGACGAGGAGCCCAGCTTCAGCATGCTGCGCCTGTTCGCCGAGCGCATCACTGCCGTGCTGGGTCCCCGCGATCGCAAGTGGGTCGCGGATCGCATCATCCAGCTGGACGGCCCGGACGCCGTGGCGGTGCTGAAAAAGACCCTGCGCAGCCTGGTGCCGGAGCTGGGCCTGGGTAAGACCTCCCCGGCCTGAAGTGGCCACGCGGCCATGAAAAAACCCCGTACGCGGTTTGCGCGATACGGGGTTTTTCTTTTAGAACAGCAGGTTCTACTTACTTCTTAACCCAGTTCTTGTAGTTGTCCATGTTCTTGGCGGCGCCGTCTTCGTAGCCGGCCTCGTAGGCCTCGGTGAGGCGCTGCTCTTCACGCTTGGGGTTGACGAGATAACCGCCCTGCCATCCCTGGATGTACTCGGGATCGACACCGGCAGCTTCCATCTTGGTTACCATATCGTAGTAGGTCTGGTTCATGGTTCATGACTCCTCTATAGAATTCAGGGTTAATTGCTGCAAGCCGCCTGGAAGCGGGCCTTGGCGGCGCCGTTGTCCAGAACGTCTCTTACCAGGTTGGCCGCGCTGACCATGTCCTTCGCGCGACCCAGATGGTGAAGCACGATGGCACCACCATAAATCAGTGAATCCCGGGCGGGACCGGGGCTGCCCGCCAGCGCCGCGAGACCGTTTTCCGCCGCGCGCTCGGCGGCGGCATCGCTGTCCAGGCTCATGGCCCGGTTGTCGCCGGCCGCGGCCTGGGGCAGATCCGCCGGCAGGGGCGTGGCGCGCGTCTCGCTCTGGATGCCGATGTCCCCCGGCGCAATGACCCGGGGCTGTTCCTCGCCGCCCTCGTGGCAGGCAAAGACCTTCGCCTCCTGCTGCAGGGACGGGATGATACCACCTTCCACGCCCCGGATGATGGCCGCGCTGTGGAAACCCGCCTCGCGGGCGAGGGACGCGTAGATGGGTGGATAGGCCTTGTGGACGTAGCCGGTGATCAGGTGCGTGCGGCGGCGTCCGCGCAGCGGGCCGAGCAGCACCTCCACGGTGGTCAGCACGGTGCGCTTGACCATGGTGGTGCGCAGGGGCACCAGGTCGTGGAGCGGCCGGCAGAAGGCGCGCTGGTCCACATAGCTCCAGCCGATGTTCGTATCGGCGAGGCGCGCTGCCGCCGTGGCCGGATCGAGATCCACCGGTGCGCCGGCGGCGCGCAGGACCTTGCGGTGGGTGATGCCGAACTTGGGTCCCACCGCCTCCAGGCCGTGGCTCACCGTGGCGAGACCGCAGGCGGCCAGCACGGCGGGCAGGAAGGGGGAGGCGGGCAGGCCGCGACTCCAGCCGTCGTAGGGATCCGCCAGATCCACCACCTCGTCCACCTCGGCGGTGGTGATGTCGGCGGCGTCGATGAGGGCGCGCAGGACGCCGCGGTTCTCCTCGTCGGTCTCGCGCTTCATGCGCATGGCGATGAGCAGAATGGCCGTCTGCACGGGATCGGCCTCGCCACGCAGGATGGTGGCCATGGCCTCGCGGGCCTCGTCGAGGCCGAGATCCTTGCTATACTCCGGGCCGGTGGCAACCTT
The DNA here is from genome assembly GCA_027005735.1 of Chromatiales bacterium. Lineage (GTDB taxonomy): Bacteria > Pseudomonadota > Gammaproteobacteria > CAMYNG01 > CAMYNG01 > HyVt-448. The sequence continues at coordinate 65,190 of JALTLF010000218.1, forward strand.
CTGGATGCAGGCACGGAGCTGGAGCTGTGCGTCTGTCAGCGTGTCAGTTGTCATTGAAATCCTTGTAATTCTCCCACGCGACCCCCAGCGGGCGCGGGCGCGGCAAGTATACCCAAGGCAAAAGAGCGTCATTATACCCCTATAGGGGTAGTTCATTGATTTCCCTGATTTCCTGCTGCGCGGGGGACGGATTTCAGGTTAAAATCGCCGTCCGCAAAATTTAGTGAATTAGTCGGATACTCCACGGAGAACCCATCGGCATCATGAGCAGTACAGAAGATACCCAGATGAGCCTGGAGAGCGGCATCGCCGCCTTCGAGGCGAAGCATTTTTCCACCGCCATGCAGCTGCTTTCGCCGCTGGCGGAGGCCGGCAATGCCGAGGCCCAGTACCGCCTCGCCATCATGTGCCAGAACGGCCTCGGCGTGGCGCAGAATCAGGCCCTGGGGGTGAAGTGGATGCGGGCCGCCGCCGAACAGGGGCTGGCCATTGCCCAGCACGGCCTGGGTTTCATGTACCTCGAGGGCGAGGGCGTGGAAAAGGACGGCGAACAGGCGGTCGCCTGGTTCCGCAAGGCCGCGGAGCAGGGACTGGTGGGCTCCCAGGCCACCCTGGGGCGCATGTACGAGGAGGGTATCGGCGTGGAACAGGATGCCGAGGAAGCCCGCAAATGGTACGAAAAAGCCGGATTTTGACGTATTTTCGCCGCAGATCGACGATACTGTTTCCTGTGAGCCAGCCGTAGCCCCACCGTCGTATGGAATTATCCAAAGAAGACAGCCTGCGCCTGCACGTGTTGCTCAACCAGTCCCTCAAGGCGGTGCGTATCGACGAGGGGGCCATGGTGCTCCACGCGCTCACGGACCGCGGCGCGGCGCAGGTGCCCCTCAACCCCAACTGCCGCGACGAGCAGTACCTGCGGCTGGTCCGGGAGTTGCTCTCCACCCACGTGCTGGGTTCGCCCGGGGGCTACCCGGTGTTTCTGCGCCGCTGGACGCGTATGGGACAGGCTCGCGCTGAAAGCCTGGACAAGCTGCTGCTGCTGGGTGAACCGGAAGCGGTGGTGGCCGTGGTTCACGCGGAGGGCCTGACCAACGAGCTGGCCCGCCGGGCATGGTGGATCATGCCCACGGCGGACAATGCGCGGCGCATGCTGGAGCGCGAGGACGTGGTACGCGGCGACATGGGGCCGGAACTGGCGGCCTTCCTGGTGGAATTTTTGCCCTTCGAGGAAGACTCGCGGGACATTCTCGACTCCATCCGCCTCGTCCTGCAGCCGGGACTCATCGACGAGGCCACGCGGGACAAGCTGTGGCGGCGGGCGCGACAGAAATCGGTATACTACGTGGGGTTTTTGAGCGGCGCGCCCCACACGCTGCCGGAACAGGCGGCGCCCCATCCGCTGCGCGAGGCCCTGCAGCCGGATGCCGATGCCGCGGCGCCGCTGGCGGAACTGGTGACGCTGATGCGCCAGGTCCTCGATGCCCCCGCGCAGACCTTCCTGCGGGTGGCGCTGGAGGCCATGCGCAAGCCGCGTGACCAGGAGACGGTGATCGCCCTGTTCAATGCCATCGGCCGGTATTTCCGCCCCTGCGAGCAGGTGCCACGCCAGGACACCATCGAGGCGCAGGTGGCCGCCGTGGACGCCGCGCTGGCGGACGGGGACAATGAGACCCTGGCGCAGTTTCAGGCCCGTTATCCGGCCCATGGCGGGATGCTGCGGGCGGCGATGATCATCGGGGGTCTCTCGGACAGGATGCTCTCGCCCATCCTGTCGCGCACCGACGCCATGGGCAGCGTCATGCGCCGCAAGCTGGAGCCCGTGATGACGCCCGTGAGTGAACAGCTACAGGTATTACGCCCCGACGGGGGGCAGCGCGGCAGGCGCAGCGGGGCGCGAGGATGAATACGCTGAGCGTGGCCAAGGTGGCCCTGTCGCTGCGTCTGCGCATCCACCCCAACACCTTCGAGCGTTTCCTGCCGGCCTCGCCGGTGCGCGTCGGCGAGGAACTGGCGGAACTGGTGGACGGCATGGCCCGCCGGGAGGGCCTCGGTTACTACCCGGCGCTGGAATACTTCCGCGACCGCGAGGGCTTCGACGGTGATCTCCTCGATGCGGTGGAGCACATCGCCTGGGTGGCCACCAGCCTGGTGCGCGAGGAGGTGCAGATGAAACTGCGGCCGCTGTTTTCCAGCGTGCGCATCGAGGGGATCCAGTGCCTGGCCTTTACCCTGCCCACGGTACGCCCGGGACAGGCCAATGCGCTGCAACGCCTGGCGATGCACTACACGCCGGACGCGGTGAAGCTGGACCTGACGCTGTCGCTGCTGCGCAAGGACACGCCGCGCGAGGGCCTGGAGAAATTTGCCGCCCACGTTGTGGAGCGCTGGCTGAAAGATTCCTTTGCAACCTTTGATATCACCTCGAGCCATCGTGTCGAGGCCGAATAGAACGGGAGAACCCTGAACGTGCCTGAAGTCCTCATGTACTGTACCGAGACTTGTCCCTTTTGCCAGCGCGCCCTGCGCCTGCTGGAGAAGAAGGGCGTGACCCCCGTGCGGATCGACGTCGACGACGATCCGGGCAAGTGGGAGGAGATGGAGAAACGCACCGGGCGCGACACCGTGCCGCAGATCTACATCGGTGAACGCCACGTGGGCGGTTTCGACGACCTCGTGGAACTGGACATGGACGGCGAACTGGATCCGCTCCTCGGACAGGAGTAGGCGCGGGAGAACCCCCTGTTATGGATTTTTTACCCATATTCATTGATATCCGCCACAAGCCGGTGCTGGTGGCGGGTGGCGGCAAGGTGGCGGCGCGCAAGGTGCGCCTGCTGCGCAAGGCCGGCGGCGAGGTCACCGTGGTGGCGCCGGAACTGTGCGAGGAACTGGCGGAACAGCGCGCGGCGGGCCACATCCGCCATGTGGCGCGCAAGTTCGAGGCCGCCGATCTGGATACGCCGGTGCTCATCATCGCCGCCACCGATGACCGCGAGGTCAACCGGGCGATCTCCGAGGGCGCTCGTGCCGCGCGCGTGCCGGTCAACGTGGTGGACGATCCGGAACTGTGCGGGTTTATCATGCCCTCCATCATCGATCGATCGCCGGTACAGATCGCCATCTCCACCGGCGGTTCCTCGCCGGTACTGGCGCGCCTGCTGCGCTCCAAGCTGGAGAGTTGTACCCCCGCCACCTACGGCAAGCTGGCCACCCTGGTGAATGACTACCGCGACCGGGTCAAGGAACGTTTTGCCGACGAGTCACAGCGCAAGCAGTTCTGGGAACAGATCCTCGAGGGTGAGGTGGCGGAACTGGTGTTCGCCGGCAAGGAGAAGGCCGCCCGCGAGGCGCTGTCGGCCGCCATCGCGTCCGCCGATCCCAGCGGCATGCCGAAGGGCGAGGTCTACCTGGTGGGTTCCGGTCCCGGCGATCCCGATCTTCTTACCTTCCGCGCCCTGCGCCTGATGCAGCAGGCCGACGTGGTGATCTATGATCGCCTGGTCTCGAAGCAGATCCTCGAGCTGGTGCGGCGCGACGCGGAACTGGTCTATGCCGGCAAGGAACGGGACAACCACACCCTGCCACAGGAGCATATCAACCAGCTACTGGTGAAATATGCCCGCAAGGGTTATCGCGTATTGCGCCTCAAGGGCGGAGATCCCTTCATCTTCGGTCGCGGGGGCGAGGAGATCGCTACCCTCATGGAGGAGGGGATCGGCTTCCAGGTGGTGCCGGGGATCACCGCCGCCGCCGGCTGCGCCTCCTATGCGGGGATCCCGCTGACCCACCGTGATCACGCGCAGAGTTGCGTCTTCGTCACCGGCAATCTCAAGGACGGTTCGCTGGATCTCAACTGGCAGGCGCTGGCCCATCCCAACCAGACCATCGTCTTCTACATGGGCCTGCATGGCGTACAGACCATTTGCACAAAACTCGTGGAACACGGGCTGGCCGCCGATACGCCGGCGGCGCTGGTGCAACAGGGGACGACGCCCAACCAGCGGGTGTTCACCGGCACGCTGGCAAGCCTGCCCGAGCTGGTGGAAAGCAACGACGTCAGGCCACCGACGCTGATCATCGTCGGTTCGGTGGTTTCACTGCAGGACAAGCTCGCGTGGTTCGAGCCGGTGACCACGGAGACCGAACAGAAGGACATCTTCAGTAGCAATCCCGGCCGTGACGGGAAAAGCGAAAAGAGGTAGCTGCCATGTTAGACTTTGACTCGACAGGATGCGGCGAGGCGGAACACTTCGCGCTCCAGGTACTGGGCACCAGCATGGAACCGGAGTTCCCGGATCAGTGTATCGTCATCATCGATCCCGCCGGGGTCGCCGAGGATGGCGCCTATGTGATCGCCAATTACCGGGACGAACTGATCTTCCGCCAGCTGCGGATCATCGACCAGCGCTACTACCTGGTTCCGCTCAACGATGCCTTCCCCACGCATGAGATCGCCGGACCCGAGGAAGTGAAGGGGATCATCGTGCAGCGTGCCGGCACGCGGCGCTCGATGCACAAGCACTATACCTGAAGCCGTTCAGGCAGCCTGTGGTCCAAGCTGTTCCTTGCTGACCTTCGAGGCGAAGAAGGCGTCGGCGGCCTCGATATCGACGACATTGCCGTTCTCGTCCACCAGTTCCTGTTCATAGTCGTTCCAGCCGCGCAGGCCGGTCTTGAGCGAGCGCACGGATCGGTAGCCCATGCGTTGCATGACCTCACAGGCCAGCGCGCTGCGGTTTCCGGAGCGACAGATGACGATGATGTCGCGTTCGCGCGCCTGTACCAGGTCGGGAATGGTCTCTTCGTAACCCCAGTCACAGGCGCTCTCGAGGATCCCGCGCGGCACGTTGATGGAGTTGCGGATGTGCATGGCGGCATATTCGTGGGGCTCGCGAACGTCCAGCAGCAGGACATCGCTGTAGCCCGCGATCAATTCCTCCAGGTCCCAGGGAAAGATCTCTTCGACGTGTTCGAGACTCTCTGCCACGAGTTGCGAAAAACTCATTGTCGGACTTGCTTCAGACATTGCGTGTAATTCCTCTTTCAACGGCGATCACCGCGGCTTCGACGCGGGAGTGTACATCAAGTTTACGCAGGATGGCCTTGACATGAAGCTTGACGGTGCCATCCGATATACCGAGGTTGCGCGCGATAACCTTGTTGCTCTGACCCTCGGCAAGATGGCACAGGATCTCCATCTCGCGCGGGGTGAGACTGGAAAACGGCGACTCCGGCACCTCGACCTCCTGGTCTCCGTCCTGTACCACCTTGGCCAGTACGCCGGTGAGGGTGGGGGCGACCACGGTCTTGCCCGTGGAGATGTCCTTGAGGACCTGTTCCAGTTCCTCGGGTTCGATGTCCTTGAGCAGGTAACCCTGGGCGCCATTGCGCAGGGCATCGACGAGATCCTTTTCATCGTCGCTGGTGGTGAGCATGACGATGGGCATCTCGGCGCCATTCTTGCGCAGCTCGCGCAGTACTTCGAGGCCGGACATGTCGGGCATGCGCATGTCGAGCAGGATAACGTCGGGGTTCTGTTCCTCGGCAAGACGCAGGCCCTCCTGCCCCGAGCCGGCCGTGCCGACGACGGTGATGCCGCGACTCTCAAGCAGGGTCTGCAGGCCGACGCGGAACAGGGCGTGGTCGTCGATGAGTAATACGCGCATAGTTTCTATCGTTAAAGTGTCGTTGACAGGCCGCCGGGGCCCTTGTGCTCGTCCGCGAAGGGATAGCGGAAGGTAAGGATAACACGTGTGCCTTCGCCGGGCTCGCTCTCCAGGCTCAGATCGCCATGCAGCTTCTGTGCGCGCTCGCGCATGATGGAAATGCCGATGTGGTTGCCGCCGACCCCGGCACGCGCGCTGATGTCTTCACCCAGGCCCACGCCATCGTCTTCCACCAGTACCAGGTAATTGTTGTCGGCCTCCTGACGCAGGAGAATGCGCACGGCGCGCGCCGAGCTGTGCTTGCGGATGTTGGACAGGGATTCCTGCACGATGCGCAGGATCTGCAACTCCAGGTTGGCCGGCAGCTTGGCCTCATTCCATTCGTCCTGAAGGAAAACGAGGATATTGTTGTGGGCGCGGTATTTCTTGATCATGTCCTGCAGCGCGGGTACCAGGCCGCGCTCATCCATGGGGGTGCGGAAGTGATTCAGCAGCTCGCGCAGTTCCTGGTTGGCCTCCTCGATACTGTTCTTGAGCTGGATGACCTCGCTGTTGGAAATCGTCGACCAGGTGGCGAGGGATTCCTCCATGGTGCGGATCTGGAAACGCAAGCTGGCCAGCGTCTGCGCCAGTGAGTCGTGCAGTTCATGCGCCAGCAGGTTGCGTTCCTCGATGATGGACAGGCGACGGGCTTCGTCGTCCAGACGCGCCTTTTCGATGGCCATGCCAAGGTGGCGGCCGATACTGGTGAGCAGTTCCTGCATGTCGCCCTGCATGAGGGAATCCGGGTTGCTGGTATCGACGAAGAGATTGAAGACGCCGAGGGGCCGGCCCTGGTAGTCGAGGGGGACCGAGATCATCTCCGTGTTACCATCCTGGAACAGGGGCTGGCCGACGAATTTTTCACAGTCGGCATGGCGCGTGTGGCACACCGCCGTGCCCTCGTTGAGGGAACTGCCGCAGAAACAGCGATCTACCGGGACAAGGGATTCTTCCTTCAGGACTTCCTCGCGAAAGCCGGCGCTGGCCACCATGCGTAACTGGTTGTTTTCGGTGAGCAGGCGGATCGAACCCGCGCGCGCGCCCAGTAGGCTCATGAGGATATCGAGGAAACGGCTGAGGAGATCTTCCACGGTAAGCGCGCCGTTGATATTGGCGGCAACCTCGTAGAGGATCTTCAGCGAACGGCTCTTCTGTTCGAGGCTCTCGGTCTGCTTGCGAATGCGGACCTCCATTTCCTGCGACAGGGTCTGCAGATCCTCGCTGAGGGCATTGATGTCCCGCGCCAGCTCGGTGAATTCCCCATGGCCGGGGATGGGCAGGCGGGCGTTGAGGTGCCCGGCGCGCATGCGCAGTGCCCAGTTGCGCATGTGAGAGAGCGGCGTGAAGAGATCGGCGCGGATGCGCTGCGCGATGACCACCAGCAGCAGGACGGAGACGCCGATCAGCGCGAGTTGCAGCCATATTACGGGCCAGAAGAAGCTCAGCACCAGCGCCAGGAAGGTGAGCCCGAGGCCAAGGAAAGGGACGAACAGGCGGCTCTTGATGAGGCTCAGGCCCTTGTGGCGCCATCCCCGGGCCGGCGGGATCACCCGTGTGAGGAAATGCTTCCTCTGGCTGTTCGTCTGTACCGCTGCTTTCATGTCTGCCGTGCCCGCGGGGCGGAGTAGGGTAAAACCGCTCTAATATATCTGTTTTTGCCTCCCGGCGACAGCCCGCGGCCGGGGGTTTCGACAAAAATATCAATATATTCAGTCGGTTATTGCGTAGATGCCGGGGCGGAATATGGCCTTGCCGGACTGCAGGAACTCGGCGGTATAGGGATCGACGGCATTCTCCAGCTCCTCGCACCAGGAGGGGTGGCTGTAGCTGATGTCCTTGAGGAACCACAGGCCGCGCGGCGACTGGCAGGCGGCGGTAAGCATCTGGATCTGCTCGCCGGCCTCGGGGCCGACGATGCAGCCGCCCAGCATCTGGCCGGTTTCCTCGTCGTGGATCACCTCCACGAAACCCTCGGCGTCGTGGCGTCCCAGAGCCTTGGCCGAGCCGGCGTAATTGGCGCGCGCCACGTCGGGTTCGAAGCCGGCGGACTCGGCCATGTCCTCGCTGAGACCGACGGCAGCGATCTCCAGCGCGGTATCGATGACCACCGGCACGCGGCGGTAGTTGCGCGCCAGCTCGTTGCCGTTCACGGCGTTGGTTGCCGCCACCTTGGCATCGTGCAGGGCCGCGTTGGCGGTCATGGGACCTTCCTTGACGTCACCCACGGCGTAGATCCCGGCGACGCTGGTCTCGAGAAACTCGTTGGTTTCGATGAAGCCGCGCGCGTCACGCTGGATGCCCGCGGCGTCAAGACCAAGATCCGCGGTGCGCGGTTCCCGTCCGATGGCCACAAGCACACAGTCGAATTCCGCCTGGCTGTCATCGGAGAAGCCAAGCGTGATCGTCTCCCCCTGTCGCTGGCAGCGGGTGACCGCCGTCTCCAGGCGGTGGTGGATGCCCAGGCGATCGAACTTGCGCTGCAACATGCCGCTGGCGCGCAGCGGGATCTCCGGTTTGTTGAGCAGGCGTGGCGCGGTGTCGACGATAGTCACCTCGCTGCCGAACTGATGACACAGATAGCCCAGTTCCACACCGATGGCGCCCCCGCCGACGATGAGTATGCGGCGGGGAAGCGCCCCGCTGATACGCATGAAATCGCCGGAATGGATGATCTTCTCGCCGTCGTGACGACAGACGGGATGTGGCCGGGGGCGCGAGCCGGTGGCAAGGATGATGCGCTCGGCCTGCAGATGAAGCGTTTTCCCTTCGCCGCATACCTCAACGCTGCGGGGATCGAGGAGGCGCGCCGCGCCGGCGAACATGTTGACGCCGAGATGGCGCAACCAGAGGGGGAAGTGGCCACGGATACCGCTGATGACTTCTTCCTTGTGGCGCCAGGCGCCGGCGAAATCACCCTGGGTGGTACCCTTCAGGCCACGGCCCTGGAGTGAATTGACGTCCTCGATGAGGCTGGCGATATAGAGCATCGCCTTCTTGGGTATGCAACCCTGGTTGAGGCAGGTGCCACCCGGCAAGCCCTTTTCGATCAATGCCACGCGCGCACCGAGATGCGCCGCGGTCACCGCGGCCTTGTAGCCGCCCGGACCACTGCCAATGACGATGAGATCGAAGCGGGATCGCGAAGTCATGAGGGCGGTTTCTACTCGGCAGGCGGCGTGTAGTTGGGATCGTTTGGGTTGAGAAACACGAACTCCCTGTTGCCGTCGTCGAGTTCAACGAAGTCGATGGTCATACCGACGACCAGGTCGAGACTGACCGGTGAAACGACGATATCGATACCCTCGGACTTGAAATGGTTGTCGCCATCACGGGACTCATCGTCGAAACCGATGCCGTAGTGGATGCTGCCATCGGGGTTACGTTGTGCGGCAATTCGCAGGGCCATGCCCTCCATGCGTCCTTCCTTGGCGGAATGGCGAATTTGTGCGGCGGCTTCCGGGGTTATGGTGATCAATGTGAGTACCTCGAAGTGGATTGTTCAACAAATGTCGGCCTGGCGGGCCTCTGCCTTGACCGAGGCGACAAAGGCCAGAAAGCGCGTCACCCAGGGGTTCTGCCAGGTGTGACGTAGATGGCTGTAGTTGCCCAGCACGTTGCGATAGACGATACCGTCGTGGCCGTCCCCAATCCCCTTGCCGCGCTTCATGCGATAGGCAAAGCGCAGATCCGGGGCGAGTGCCTCCAGCGCGGAGTAGTGGAACTCGTGGGCAGGCACCGGTCGTGCGGGCTTGATGGCAGCCGGGACGGGCCAGGGGAAATCCGCGGTCTCTTCCAGGAACACGTAGCCGCGGCCCTGGGGTCGCGCGTGCATGACCGTATCGGCCGGCAGGACCCCGGCCATGGGGTACACGGCTTCCCCCCAGCGCAGGCTGCGGCTCAGGTACATGAGTCCGCCACACTCGGCATAGACCGGCAGTCCGGCCTCGATGGCGGCGGCAATGGCCTTGCGCAGGCCCTCGTTGGCGCTGATCTGCGCCGCATGGGTCTCGGGGAAACCGCCGCCGATGAACAGGCCGTCGAGGGGGGGCAGGGCGGTGTCGCGCATGCTGTTCAACCGGACCAACTGTGCACCCTGATCGCGGAAGGCCTGCAGATCGCCGGGGTAGTAGAAACCGAAGGCGTCGTCCTGGATGATGCCGATACGCAGACCGTCAAAGCGGGCCGACGGCCCTGGCTCCGGGGCCTGCATCGTCGGGACGGCAAGGGCGGGCGCCTGCTCGGCGACGCCAATCAGCGCGTCGAGCTCCACCTCGGCAGCGAGACGTCGGGCGAAGGTGTCGATGATCTCGTTGGAACCCGCCTGTTCGTTGCTCGGCACCAGCCCAAGGTGACGCTCGTCGATATGCAGGCTCTCATCACGCCCCACGGCACCCAGCACCGGGAGATCGGTATAGCGCTCGATAATGGCGCGCAGCTTGCCCTCATGACGGCTGCCGCCCACCTGGTTGAGGATCACGCCGCGGATGGCGACTTCGGGATCGAAGGCCTGGAAACCCTGCAGTAGGGCCGCCACGCCCCGCGTCATGCCACGGGTATCGACCACCATCACCACCGGACTGGCAACGAGTTTCGCCAACGCGGCGTTGCTGTTGCTGCCGTCGATATCGACGCCGTCGTGCAGGCCCTTGTTGCCCTCGATCAGGCTGAGATCGGCATCGCGCGAGTAGTGGGCAAGCTTGTAACGGATCTCGTCACTGCCCTGGGTGTGGAAATCGAGGTTGTGGCAGGGGCGGCCGGCGGCCTGGCCCAGCCACAGCGGGTCGATATAGTCAGGCCCCTTCTTGAAGGGTTGGACCGCCAGGCCACGGCGCCTGAGCGCCGCGCACAGACCAACGGCGATGGTGGTCTTGCCGGAGGACTTGTGCGCCGCGGAGATCAGCAGGTGAGCCATATTCCAGCACCCTTGCCAGGGTCGACCTCACTGACCCGATCACCGTGGTGGCGGCGATCAGGCCGATGCGGTATCGGCGGCCCCGGACTTGTGATAAGGATCGACCATGTTGTCTGCCAGGCTGATGGGCAGGAACTTGAGCACCTTCACCGCGAACAGCACCATGAACAGGGCCACGGCCACGCCACCCAGTCCCAGCATGACCTCGGGCCAGCTCGGCGAATAGGGTGCCACCACGCCCTCGGTAAAGGTACTGGAGGCCTCGTAACCGGGGAAGATCACCAATGGGTAGGCCTGGCCGCCAATCACGATGACGTAGACCTGCGCGAGGCCGCCAATGATGACGAGCAGGGCGGCAAGACCGATGAGCTTGCGGTTTTTGCCCCAGCTCGGGTGGTAGAGCAGGGCCAGCGGTACCAGCGAGCCCAGGACGATCTGCACCCACCAGAACAGGGTCGTGTAGATGCCCCCGTCGCGCAGGATGAAGGCCTCCACGCCGTGATGCTCGGTGGCATAGAGATTGGTCAGGTGGAAGGCCAGCACGAAATACAGGACGCCGGCGATAAACACCCCGAGCAGGTTCTTCAGCCGCCGGATGGCGAGATCACCCAGGGGACGCCGGGTACCATTGTAGAGACCCATCAGCAGCAAAATGAAGATCGCCAGTCCGAACGAGAAGGACATGGCGATGAACAGGGGCGCCATGATGGCGGCATCGTAGCCCTGGCGCGCCACCAGGAATCCAAAGATGGAGCCGGTACCGGTGGTCAGGATGAGGCGCCACAGGAAGGCGAAGAAGCCGACCGGCTTGCTGTACTTGCCCAGCGAGTGCTGCATCATGGTCCACAGGTAGACGGCCACGATGGCAAAGAACCCGTTGTACAGGATGATGTTCCACGCAAAGATGGATTTGAAGTTGTAATAGGTCATTGCGACGACGAGCCGCTCGGGACGTCCCAGGTCGAGCACCAGTACCGTCAGGCCACCGGCGAGCAGGCAGATGGCAAGCAGGCCGGAGAGCCGCGCCAATGGCTTGTACTGGTACTTCCCGAACACGGAGGCAATAGAGGCGACGTTGAGGGCGCCGGAAGCAGCCACGATGAGAAAGATGGCGAACACGTGCGGAGTTCCCCACACGATCTGGTTGCTCATGCCCGTGATCCAGTGGCCTTCATGCTCCATGAGGTACCAGCCATAGCCGGCGACGGCCATCAGGCCGACGAGGGCAAGCAGAATGGCCCAGTAACCGCCGGAACGTCCTTCGATCTCCTGGTAGTCGTAGTGATTCATAACCTGCTAAATCCCCTTGTAATGGATGCCCGGGTTGAGTCCCAGGTCTGCACGGATTTGCCGTGATCCAAATTTCTTGAGAGTCTGTGATAGGCGGCTGTCGGGATCGTTGAGATCGCCGAAGACAAAGGCCGCGTGACCTTCCTCGTTACAGGCCTCGGCGCAGGCCGGGACGGCGTTTTCACCGTCGCGGTCAACACGGTGCACGCACAGGGTGCAGGACTCCACCGTGCCCTTGCCGCGAGGCGCGTTCACGCTCTGATCCTGCAGGACTTCATGGATGAAGGATCGTGCCTTGTAGGGGCAGGCCATCATGCAGTAGCGACAGCCGATACAGATATGCTTGTCCACCAGGACGATGCCATCCGCGCGGCGGAAGGACGCCCCGGTGGGACAGACATCCGCGCAGGGCGGCGTTTCGCAGTGCTGACACAGCATGGGCAGGGAATAGGTCGCACCGGTGGCCTTGTGCTTGAGGTTGACCTTGCGGATCCACTGCGCCTGCTGGTCCGGGCGGGAGTTTACCTCGTTGGAACCCCAGCCGTTTTCCTGCTGGCAGGCGGTGACACAGGCGTTACAGTCCTTGGCGCACTTGTTGGTATCGATCAACATGCCCCAGCGATTCTTCGCGCTGACGGGTTCGTCGGCCGGTTTGCCGTGGGCCAGATCGACAAGAAATACGCCGGGCGCGACGGAAAGGCCAGTGAGGGCGGCGGCCTGACCAAGGAACTTACGCCGCGTGGCGTTGACGTCTTTGCTCATTCTTCCTCCTCCCTGGTGGCGACACGCACTGCTTCATCCACGAGGTCAAGCGGCTGGGCAAGGGGCGTCGGACGTCCTTCGGCGCCAGTCAACTCCAGCGGCTGCCCGGTGGGACCATCGTTGTGGCATTCGAAGCAGTCGATGGTGACACCGGCGTAATTGTGACAGGAGGAGCAGAAGTGCTCGTCGCTGCCATACCGAACCCGCTCCTGTCCTGCCTCGGCCTTCGGCACGTGGCAATTCAGGCACTGCGCAAGGGAATGTTGCGGCGTGCGAATACCCTCATGCATGGTGGCGTCACGTTGGTGCAGGATGAACTCGAAGTGACGTTTACGCATGACGTCGGTGGGCTCGACACACTTCACGCCTTTCCCCTTGGGGACCACCGGCACCGGCGTATCCGCCATGGCAGGCAAGGCGAAGGAAAGTAACACCGCCACCAGCAGGGTGGCGATGCGCTTATTGTTATAATACAAAGACTTCATTGGGCTTCCCCGTTGGCTTATTCACCCATACCCATTTCGATGTAACCGGTCGGGCAAACATCGGCGCAGATGTGGCAACCAATACACTTCGTGTAGTCGGTGGCAACGTAGCGACCCAGGGTGCGCTTATCCTTCGGTACACGATAGACTGCATCCTGCGGGCAGTAGATGACGCAGTTGTCACACTCGAAACACATACCGCAGCTCATGCAACGGTTCGCCTCGGCAACGGTCTCTTCCTCGCTGAGGCCCTTCATACGCTCTTCAAAGTGACCCAGAACCTCGTCTGCCGTGGGGACGTCTTCCCTGCGTTTGATACGATCGACGTGTTCGAAGTGACCAAGGAAGAGGTTGTCGGCCGGGATGATCTCCTGGCGGGCACGGTCTTCGAAGTTGTGGATTGCGAAATTGGCTTCCGAGGTACCGCGGGTCTCCTCGTGGTTGTACTCCTCGGGCGCCAGGCCGGTTTCACGCAGCTTGGCCAGCAGGTCGAAGTGGTGCTTGTCCACCTTGGGACGCTTGCCAAGTTCTTCATTGCGGAAATAGCGATCGATGCTCTCGGCTGCGACCGAGGCCTGGCCGATGGCCGTGGTCAAAAGGTGAGGACGTACGATATCGCCGGCGACGAAGTGGCCTTCCTTGCCCGGGACGCGATAGTGCTGGTCGGCATCGATGAAGCCCTTGCCATTGTCCAGATCCTCGAGGCCGGAGAGGTCGCCCTTCTGACCGATGGCGGCGACGATCAGGTCGGCCTCGATGTCGAACTCCGTGCCTTCCTTCGGCGTCTTGCCGTCGGCTTCCAGCTCAACGACGCGCAGGGCAACGGCACGACCGTTGTCGTCCTTGATGACCTTGACCGGGTTCAGGCAACCGCGGATATTGACACCTTCGCGCAGGGCGTCCTGGATTTCGTGCTCGGCGGCGTTCATCTGCTCGATGGGCGAACGCGAGATGAGCGTTACCGTCGCGCCCATACGCTTGGCGGTGGCGGCAACGTCGTGCGCGGCGTGGCCGAGGACGATGTTTTCCGGACGGTCCTGTTCGTTCATGTTGGTGATGTGACCCAGACGACGGGCGACCGAGACCACGTCGATGGAGGTATCACCACCACCGATGACGACGACTTTCTCGGAAACCGCCTTCAGGCGGCCTTCGTTGAAGGCGCGCAGGAAGTCCACGCCGGTGAGGCAGTTGGGCGCATCGGAGCCCTCGATGGGGAGCTGACGACCGGAGTGGGTGCCGACGGCCCACAGGATAGCGTCGTACTCCTTCTCCAGGTCTTCTACCTTGACGTCGCGGCCCACGCGGGTCTTCAGTTTTACTTCGACGCCCATATCGACGATGCGCTGATTCTCGCCGTCGAGGACGGAACGCGGCGTACGATAACCGGGGATGCCGTAGCGCATCATGCCGCCCAGCTCCTCGCGCTCGTCGAAGACGGTGCAGGCATGGCCCATTTTCCGCAACTGGTAGGCCGCGGCCATGCCGGCGGGGCCACCTCCGATGATGGCCACCTTCTTGCCGGATTCCTTTTCGGGCGGCGCGAAGGACATCTTGTTCTCCAGCGCCCAGTCGCCGATGAACTGCTCTACGGCGTTGATACCAACGCGGTCATCCACTTCGTTGCGGTTGCAACCGGCCTCGCAGGGTGCCGGGCAGACACGGCCCATGACGGCGGGGAAGGGGTTGGCGGCCGTGGAGCGCTCGAAGGCGTACTGCTGCCAGCTCTCGCCCTCGGCGGGCTTCTCAATGCCGCGGACGATATCCAGCCAGCCGCGGATGTCTTCACCAGCGGGGCAACTGCCCTGGCAGGGCGGAGTACGGTGAACGTAGGTCGGGCACTTGTGCGACCAACCGGCCTGGAAGATCGCCTCCTGCCAGTCGTCGTGTTGATAATCCCCGTCCTTAAACTTACGGAACGTATGTTCTTTGTGCATATCTTCCGGGGAAGTCGCCATGTCTGTATCTCCTGTGAATTATCCGGACCGTGTCCGATTAACAACTAAAACTCAAAATTGGATGAATTGCGTATCCAGTTATTACTCTTCGTCACCACTATCGCCATCGTCGTCAGTGTCCGCGCCATCAAGGATGATGGCCTCGCTGACGAGCTGATGCACGCTGACGATCTGATCCATGGTGAAGCCATAGTAGGGGATCACCTTGGTAAACTGACTCTTGCAGATGGCGCAGATCGCGGCCATGTGCGTGACGCCGTGGTTTTCCACTACGTGTTTGAGGGCCTGCATGCGGGGCAGGGCGCCCTTGACGCGAATTTCCATCAGGTCGTCGGTGAGCAGGCCACCGCCGCCACCGCAACAGAAGGTTGCCTCGCCGATGGTATCGCTGGGCATATCGACGAAGTTGTTGCAGCAGGCCTTGATGATTTCACGCGGGATCCTGAACTGGCCACCGGGTTCGTCACCCATGCGCGAGGCGCGCGCCACGTTGCAGGAGTCGTGGTACGTCAGCGTCATGTGATCGTTCTCGGACTTGTCGAACTTGATCACGCCGCGCTGAATGAGATCATAGGTGACCTCGCAGATGTGTTGGGGCACGGGGTAGTTCGGATCCAGGAAGTCGAAGGGCCCCGCAAGCGTGTTCAGGAAGGAGTAGGCGACACGCCAGGCGTGACCACATTCGCCGAAGACGATGCGCTTGACGCCCAGTTCCTCGGCGGCCTCGCGTATGCGCACGGAGATCCGGCGCATGTTCTCGTAGCTACCGATGAACATGCCGAAATTGGCCGCCTCGGAGGCATGGGAACTCAGGGTCCAGCTCAGGCCGGCCTGGTGAAAGACCTTGGCATAGCCGATGAGGCCATCGACATGCGGCTCGGCAAAGAAATCCGCGGAGGGCGTCACCAGGAGGATGTCGGCACCCTTCTGGTCGAGGGGGAACTTGACCGGCACGCCGGTGTCATCCTCGACTTCCTCTTCGAGACCTTCCAGCGTATCGGCCAGTGCGGGCTCCGGCAGGCCGAGGTTGTTGCCGATCTTGAAGACCTTGCCGATGATTTCGTTACAGTACTTCTGGCCCATGCCGATACTGTCCATGATCTCGCGCGCGGCCATGGAGATTTCGGCGGTATCGATACCGTAGGGACAGTACACGGAGCAGCGGCGGCACTGGGAACACTGGTGAAAGTAGCTGTACCACTCCTCGAGGACTTCCTTCGTCAGGTCGACAGCACCCACCAGCTTGGGGAAATACTTTCCGGCGAAGGTAAACTTGCGGCGATAGACGCGGCGCAGCAGGTCCTGACGTGCCACCGGCATGTTGTTGGCGTCCTCGGTACCGAGGTAATAGTGGCACTTGTCGGTACAGGCGCCACATTTCACACAGGAATCCAGGTAGACGCGGAAGGAGCGGTACTTGCCGAGCAGCTCCTCCATTTTCGCGTAGGCCTTCTCCTGCCAGTCATCCACCAGCTCACCGGGATACCCCAGAGGCTCCTGGAATTCCTCCTTGGAGAGGAAGGGCTTCGAATGCGACATCACACCCAGCTTGATGTGCGGGATGACGGGATATTCTTTGATTTCCGGCGTTTCAAAATCAGCCACGATATTTTCCTCGATCCTGTTCTGCGCGCTATGGCAGTTTCGTTATGCTTTTTTAACCGTTGCCTTCTTCAAGCTTGGCGGCCCACGGCGCCAGGTGGCGCTTCTCCCGTGGGTTGTCCACCTGGTTGCGCGTCGGGCTGAAGAATACACCGGGAGCATGCAGCAGCTTGCTGATGGGGAAAATGACCATCAGGATCAGTACCAGCGCCAGATGCGTAATGAGCAGACCACTCTCGGGCAGGGGCTGCCAGTCGAAGTACAGCAGTCCCAGCGCAAAGGCCTTGAGCTGCACGATATCGACGTCCCGCGCATAGAAGGACATTAATACGCCGGTGGCGGCAATGCTGAAGATCAGGATCAGCATCAGGTAGTCCGAGGGACTGGAAATATAGCGCACGCGGTCGACGACGATGCGACGCACGAACAGGCCGGCGAGGCCGATCAACATGGCGAGGCCGGCGTACTTACCGGCCGCCTGAACGATCTGCATGCTTACCAGCGGCCACAGGAAAGATTCCGGCGGCACGATGTAGCGCAGGTGGCGGAAGAAGGCCAGCAGCAGCGAGAAATGAAACATCCAGCCAAAGATCCAGATCCACTTGTTGGATTTGAACAGGCTGTTGAACAGCACGACTTCACTTGCCATGCGAACTACAACCCCGCTAGTGGTTGTCGGAGCGGGTGTTGTGGGGATCTTCAATGGGGCAGGGGTGCGCGCGTACTGCACGATCTTTCGGGCCAGGCCGAAAACCAGCAGTATGGTGGCGGCGACGAAAGCGCCTGCAAATATATAGGACAAGGCCGACATCCTAGTAAAATCCTCTGTTTTTATACTTCGATTAGGAAAGAGGGGGTTGAAAACCCCCTCTCGTCGTTCCTAAGCGTTATACGCAGCCCGTGGGCTTGGGCAGGCCGGCGTACTTACAGGCCTGCTTGGCGGGGCCGTAGGGGAACAGTTCGTACAGGTACTTGCTGTTACCCTTTTCCTTGCCCAGCTTCTTGCCGATGGCCTTGGTCAGAACGCGGACTGCCGGAGCAATCTGGTACTCGTCGTAGTACTCGCGCAGGAAGTTGATGACTTCCCAGTGCTCGTCGCTGAGCTCGGTACCGTCTTCCTTGGCCATTGCTTCACCAACTTCAGGGGTCCACTCGCTCAGGTTAGCCAGGTAACCCTCTTCGTCGGTTTCGTAGGTCTTACCGTTTACTTCAATAGGCATTGTTTAGATCTCCTCGTTAGCAGATTGAATCGTTATAGCCAGGGCTGCACGTTGTCGTGGTCAGCCACCAGATCAACGAACCCGCCGTAATCCACAACCTTGACGCCATCCAGTAGCTGGTCGTCACGAATACCACGCGCTTTCATGTCAGGACCGAGCACGTAGAAGGTCAGGCCCTTCATTGCCGCGGTTACCTTGTCCGAAATCACGGTACCCTTGGTTGCGCCATAAACACCGTCTTCAAACAGAAGGACAGCACCACCTTCCTTCGCCAGGCGAATACAGGCATCCAGCGAATTTTTCTCGAAGGGGGATTTGTTTACTGTGTGTAATTTCGACATAACAAAACTCCCCTAGAAAGCAAGAACAACGTCTTGTTCATCCATGATATCAGCCAACTCGGCGCTGGAAACGACCCGAATGGAGGGCTTCTCGGCCCAGTCATCGTCCTCGTCTTCATACGTCAGCGGCATGAGATCATCCTCGGTCAGGCCACGCGCCTCGAGTGATTCCTTTTCGACATACAGCTTGTTGACGTCGTAGTCACCCAGGGCATTGTAGGTCGGCGAAAAGTTCTTCATGCCGATCTCGCTCGTGTCCTGCCCCTTGACCAACTGGTAGACGCCGTCATCGACGAAAGCCAGGCTTACATCCTGCTCGAAGGCCGCGCCAATCAGTACGACTTCCAGGGATTCCAGCGCATAGATGGTACCGTAAGGGGCCTTGCGGTTGAGATAAAGAAACTTCTTGATATCAGACATAATTCCCCCTACGCCTAGTCGCCGAAGGTCACCAGGCGGTCTGCCTGGATACCGGCTTCAATCAACTGACCCAGACCAGAGATGCGGAAGCCCGGTGCGATGTTGTTGCCATCCTTACCGTTACGTTCCTGCTCACCTTCGTCGATGATGCCGCGCCGCTGCGCTGCAGCGACGCACACCACGAGGTCCAGATCATGCTTCTCGGCCAGTTCGGTCCACTGCTGGGTGATGTTGCGATCATCCTGCGGCGGAATCGAATAGCGAGTCGCATTGTTGACACCATCGTTGTAGAAGAAGACACGGAAAATCTCGTGCCCCTTCTCCAGCGCCGCCTTGGTGAACTGGTAGGCGGAATCACTGGCCTGATGGTTGTAGGGCCCTTCATTAATGAGAATGCCAAGCTTCATTCGTTTTTACCTCGATAAATCGTCTTAGAAACGAATGTGCGTGGAGGCATTCAGGCTGGCACGAGCGCCGCGCCAGTTGTCCACGTGGTACTTGGTGAACGGCAGACCGGTAACCTCGAAGAAGCGCGGCCAGCCGATACGCTCGATCCACTCGTTGATACGCTCCCAGTCCTTCGCGCCTGCCTTGTATTCCTTGAGAATACGCTTGACGATGGCGGTTGCTTCCGGCCAACGCGGCGGGTTGTTGGGGATGCCGGCGGCGACCAGCTTCTGGAAGGTCGGCTTGCCGCGAGCATTGGAGTGGTTACCACCCACCCAGATGGCCAGCTTGGTGTGCTCGGCGTCGTTGATCTGCATCGGCGGGCAGGGCGGGAAGCAGGCACCGCAGCAGATGCACTTCTTCTCGTCAACTTCCAGCGAGGGCTTGCCGTTGACCATGGCCGGGCGGATGGCCGCAACCGGGCAACGTGCAACCACGGAAGGACGTTCGCAGACGTTGGCAACCTGGTCGTGGTTGATCTTCGGCGGCTTGGTATGCTGAACGTTGATGGCGATATCACCCTGGCCGCCGCAGTTGATCTGGCAGCAGGAGGTGGTGATGTGCACGCGGTTCGGCATGTTGCAGTTTTTGAACTCGTCGATGAGCTCGTCCATCATGGACTTCACCACGCCCGAGGCATCGGTGCCGGGGATGTCGCAGTGCAGCCAGCCCTGGGTATGGGACAGGGTGGTGACGGAGTTTGCGGTACCGCCGACGACGAAACCGGCGTCCTCGATGGCCTTGATCAGCGGATCGACCTTGGCCTCATCGGTAACGACGTACTCGATGTTGGAACGCAGGGTGAAGCGGATGTAACCCTCGGCATACTTGTCGCCGATGTCGCACAGGGTGCGCAGGCTGAAGACATCGAGGATACGCTGGGTACCGACCTTGATGGTCCAGATCTTCTCACCGCTCTTGGCAACGTGCAGCAGCACACCCGGCTTGACGTTTTCGTGGTAGTCCCACAGGCCGTAGTTACGACGCATGGTGGGGTGCATGTACTGAAACCCATCCGGACAACCGGACTCAATGGGCTGACGCATTTCTTCTAACGCCATTGTAATCTCCTGAAATTATTGAATTCGTTGTAAGTCGAATGCGTAATGCTTAGCCAGCGGCTTCTTCGGCCTTGCGGGCAAACCACTTCTCGGCTTCCTCGTCCCAGCCGTCGGTGCGCACATAGGAGCACTGGCGCGGGTTGTTGATCATATGCGGATCAACATCGACGCCGACACCTTCGAGGAAGTTCACCAGGCCGATACGCTCGATCATCTCGCCGCAGCGCTCGTGCTCGAGGCCGTTCTCGGCCCAGAAGTCGATGACTTCCTCGGCAAACTCGACCAGCGACTCGTAGTCTTCAGCGGTTTCGAGCTTCTTGAAGGGAATGACGACGGTACCCATGAGGTCGCCGATCTTCAGGGTGCGCTTGCCACCGATGAGGATGGTCACGCCACGGTCGTTACCCGGCGACAGGGCCTTGGGCATGACGTTCAGGCAGTGCATGCAGCGTACGCAGTTGCTGTTGTCGACCGTCAGGGTGTTGTCTTCGTTCAGCGTCATGCAGTTGGTCGGGCAACGGCTGGTGACGTTGTCGATGACATAGTCGCGGCCCTTTTTCTCGACGAAGGCCTTGACTTCATCCTGGTTGATGACCATGTCATCGCGCCAGGTGCCAATCACGGCGAAGTCGGAACGCTCGATGGCGTTCTGGCAGTCATTGGGGCAACCGGAGATCTTGAACTTGAACTTGTAGGGCAGGGCCGGACGATGTACATCGTCGGTAAAGTTGTTGAGCAGGTGACGATGGATCGCATGCTCGTTGCAGCAGGACTGCTCGCAGCGGGCCGCGCCTACGCAGGACATGCCGGTACGTACGCAGGGGCCGGCACCACCGAGGTCCCAACCGTATTCGTTGATTTCATCGAAGAAGTGCTGCGTGCCATCGGTGTCGGTACCGATGAACATGATGTTACCGGTCTGGCCGTGGAAGGTGATCAGGCCGGAACCGTGCTTCTCCCAGCTATCGGCCAGCTGGCGCAGCATGTCGGTGCTGTAGTAGTTGCCCGCGGGCGGCTGAACGCGCAGGGTGTGGAATTCCTTGGACTCGGGGAAGGCGTCACCGACTTCGGAGAAACGCGGGATGATGCCGCCGCCGTAACCGAATACGGAAACCGTGCCGCCTTTCCAGTAACCCTTGCGGGTCTCGTAGGAGTGCTCCAGCTGACCAAGCAGACTGCCGCACACTTCGTTGATACGCTTCTCGGGATGTTCGTCACGTAAGCGCTTGATACCGCTGATGAAGCTCGGCCAGGGGCCGTTTTCCAGCTCGTCAAGCATCGGTGTTTCGTATTTTGGCATGTCGCACTCCTTAAACGATTAAACTCAGCATTGAAATTGTTCGGTTACCGGATAACAGTCTTCACCAACCATCAGTCCGCGGGCCGGGGGCCCTTTTGCTGGGGTGAGAAGTCTAGGTATCTCTTCACAATTCGCATACCCCACCTATGGGGTGGGGGTGGTATTTATCAGTTATCCCTATTGGGATATAAGACTTGGGGCGCAGATTGTGCCTTAATTACGCCCCGTTTGGGAGTCCCCCGGGACGATTTTTTGCCGTATCGGTAATAACCCCGAAAACGGCTGGACTATTACCATGACTGGGCATGGCGCACACACGCAGGCGAGCAGGCCGGTGAAAGACACCTTTAATATACGGGGTAATCCGTTTCTGCCCGAGAACCAGGCGGACTATGTACGCTGGCGCGCCTGGAAGCTGGAGACGGCGCCACGGGCGGCCGGGGAACTGCGGGTGGACATTGCCGATCCCGCGCATCTGGATACCGAAGAACTCGCCCGGCTCCGCGCACTGTTGCGGCGCTGCAACATGGCCATCTATCGCCTCGCGGAGCCCGCCGCCGCCGACAAGACCGCCATCCGCCGCTTCGGCCAGCAGCTGGGCCTGGCCCGTCTCGACGACAATCTGTGCGCCGACGAGGACGCCATCACCTCGCTGCAGGTGGTGGATGCCGGCCGCCACACCCATTACATCCCCTACAGCAACCGCCCCCTGGGCTGGCATACCGACGGCTACTACAACGATGCGTCGCACGCGGTGCGCGCCACCCTGCTGCACTGCGTGCAGGATGCCGCCGAGGGCGGGGAAAACACCCTGCTGGACCACGAGCTGGCCTACATCCACCTGCGCGACGCGGATCCCGCCTACGTGCGGGCCCTGATGGCCCCCGATGCCCTCACCATCCCGCCCAACGAGGCGGAGGGCACGCAGCTGCGCGGCGCGCGCAGCGGGCCCGTGTTCACCATTGACAAGGCCAGCGGCAGCCTCCATATGCGTTATAGTGCGCGCACCCGCAACGTCGTCTGGAAGGACGATACCGCCACCACGGAAGCCGTGGCCTGCCTGCGCGAGATGATGCGCGACGGCGGCCCGGGGCAGATCACCTATCGCCTGCGTCCTGGCGAGGGCCTGGTCTCCAACAACGTGCTCCACCGGCGGGCCGGCTTCCGCGACGATGAACCCGGCACACCTGGCGGCAAACACCGCCTTTTGTACCGCGCCCGCTACTACGACAGGGTGGCCCATACCGGCCTGACCGACGCCGCCGCCTGAGAGGCAAAACCATGTTCTGGCAGGAAGACAACCCCAAAAAGCCCACTTTCGAGGTCCCCGACGACGTGCAGGACCTGGTCTTCGGCCTGCGCGCGCGCACCCTGCCGCTGGATCATGCCCATGCCCTGTCCACCGCCATCCAGGCGGCATTGCCCTGGCTGGCCGAGGAACCGCAGGCGGGGATCCACCTCATCCACGTGGCCGAATCGGGCAACGGCTGGATGCGGCCCGAGAACCCCGACAACGAAGTCCTGCACCTGTCGCGGCGCACGCGCATGAGCCTGCGCCTGCCCAAACATCGCCTTGCCGACGCCGAGGCCCTGTGCGGCCGGACCCTGGACATCGCCGGGCACCCGCTGGAGATCCGCGAGGCCACGCCGCGCCTGTTCACCACCCAGGCGGTGCTGTTCGCCCGCCACGTGCTGGCCGAGGAGGGCGAGGACGAGATGGCCTTCCTCGAGCGCATGGCCGGGGAGGTCCGCGCCCTGGACGTGAAGGTGCGCAAGATGATGGCCGGGCGGATCCACCGCATGCGCTTCCCCGAGGGCGAGAAACTCACCCGCAGCCTGATGCTCGCCGACCTGGAGGTGGAGGAGTCCGTGCGCCTGCAACAGCATGGCGTGGGCGAGGGACGCCTGTACGGCTGCGGCCTGTTCCTGCCCCACAAGGGCATCAAGCCGGTCAATCCGGACGATGACAATGCCTGATTTTCTACTTTAACTATTCTCCCTATCCTTTTGATTTAACGTAACTATGGAGGTTTTGCAATGGCATTAGAAGTCAATGGTCAAACCATCGCGACGACGGAAAACGGTTATCTCGAAGACGCCAATGACTGGAACGAGGACGTGGCCCTGGCCATCGCGAAGGAAGAAGGCATCGACATGACGGAACAGCACTGGGACGTGGTCAGGTACCTGCGCGAGGAGCACTTCGAAAACGGCGGTAACGAGCCCAACGAGCGCACCATCCTCAAGGCCATGGGCAAGAAATGGGGCACCAAGCCCACCTCCAAGGACATGTATGCCCTGTTCCCGCTGATGCCCTCCAAGCAGGGCCGCAAGATCGCCGGGCTGCCCCAGTCCACGCGCAAGGGCGGGTATTGATTGACCATTGATCCGGAGGGACGGGGGGCGTATGCTCCCACCCCTCCCTTTTTGGGTATAGCTGGCCCGGGCGCCTTCGGGTATCGTGCGCCAACTATTTGAATTCAGGGTCACCCCGTACACAGAGGTGCATACGACAATGAGCAAGAAACAGGATCTGATCAAAGAAATGCTCGCCATGCAGAAGAAGTTCATGGAATACGAGCATGCCAATGGCGTTGACGCCCGCGAATACTTCGCGCCCAAGTCCGGCGAGACGCTGGAAGGCTATCGCGAGAAGTACGCCGAGCTGGCCCGCCAGGTCAACGAAATGGCCCACAAGGAAAAGGGTTCGCACCCGTAAATCCTTGCCATATCGGCTCCGAAAAACCCGCATGTCCTCAGGACTTGCGGGTTTTTTCATGCT